>JAYTDE010000358.1:0-3836 GCA_043736195.1 Burkholderiales bacterium
GACGAGACCGTCATCGCATAGGCGGTGAAGCGGGTCGGGCCGACGCGCGTGATGACCTCGGTGCCGGTAACCAGATAGAGGGCGTAACTGAACGCGGACACTGCGACAAAGGCGCTGCCGATCCACACCGAGCGGCTGGCCGTGCTGGCGGCCAGGTCGTGGCTGAACACCAGACCCACACCGCAATAGCAGACTGCCAGCGCCAGCGCCATCCGACCGGTGACGCGGCGCTTGTAGAGCCAGGCCGAGAGCAGGATGGTGAAGGTCGGGTACAGGTAGAGAATCAGGCGCTCGAGCGAGGCGCTGATGTACTGCAGGCCGATGAAATCGACATAGCTGGAAAAGTAGTAGCCGAGCAGGCCCAGGCCGATCAGCGCGGCATGGTCGCGCCGTTGCAGCGGGCGCAGGCCGGCGCGGCGGCCGGCCCACACGCCGATGATCACGAAAAACGGCATCGAAACCAGCATGCGCAAGGTGAGCAGCGTGACCGCGTCCACCGGCGCCGCGCCATCCAGACCGGGAACCGCATAGGCCAGCTTGATGAAGATCGATTTCGAGGAAAACAGGATCGCGCCGGCAGCCGCCAGCAGCACACCGCCAAGCGTGATCGCATGGCGCGAGACACCCGCCGTTGCCGTGTCGCGATTCACCGCTGAAAGGGGCGCGCGGCGCGGCAGGACGCGGCGCGTGTGGTGCGCGCCGACAGCGGCCCAGTTGCCGTGCGGGCGCAGGTCAAGCGCTGTGATCCGCTCTCAGGCCCGGCGCCTGCATCAGCGTCGGCGCCCGCCGCCGAATATCGACCCCAGCACGCCACGAATGATTTCGCGCCCGACTTGTGATCCGACCGCGCGCGCCGCGCTTTTGGCCATCGCCTCGACCACCGATTCGCGGCGCAGGCCGCCGCGCGGGGACGCTGGCGCGCCGCCGCCGCCGAACATGCCGCCGATCTTGTCCAGCAGGCCGGGTTCCGCAGGTGCCGCCGCGCCGCCGCCGGCAGCGCCGGGTGTCGTCGCGGGTGTCGTCGCGGGTGTCGCTGGCGCGCCGGCTTGCGCCACGCCACCCGCAGGCGCGGCTGCGGCACGTCCGCGCAGGATTTCATAGGCCGATTCGCGGTCGACTGCTTTTTCATACACCCCGGCGACGATCGAATTCTCGATCAAGGCCTTGCGTTCGGCCTCGCTGATCGGCCCCAGCTGGGATGCCGGCGGCACGATCAGGGCGCGTTCGACGATCCCAGGGCGACCCTTGGCATCCAGGAAGGACACCAGCGCTTCACCCACGGCCAGCTCGGTGATCGCGGTTGCCACGTCGAATTTCGGATTGGCACGCATGGTCTCGGCCGCCGCCTTGACCGCTTTCTGGTCGCGCGGGGTGAAAGCGCGCAGCGCGTGCTGCACCCGGTTGCCCAACTGCGCCAGCACGCTGTCGGGCACATCCAGCGGGTTCTGCGTCACGAAATACACGCCCACGCCCTTGGAGCGTATCAGGCGCACCACTTGCTCGATCTTCTCCAGCAGTGCCTTCGGCGCTTCGCTGAACAACAGGTGGGCTTCGTCGAAAAAGAATACCAGCTTGGGTTTTTCGACGTCACCCACTTCCGGCAGGTGTTCGAAAAGCTCCGCCAGCATCCACAGGAGGAAGGTCGAGTACATGCGCGGTGCGGTCATCAACTGGTCGGCGGCCAGCACATTGACCACCCCGCGACCGTTGGCATCGGTCTGCATCAGGTCGTCGATGTTCAACATCGGCTCGCCGAAAAAGCGCTCGCCGCCCTGGCTTTCGATGGCCAGGAGGCCGCGCTGGATCGCCCCCACCGAGGCGGCCGACACATTGCCGTATTCGGTGGTGAATTTGCCCGCGTTCTCGCCCACGTACTGCAGCATCGCGCGCAGGTCCTTGAGATCGAGCAGCAACAGACCGTTGTCGTCGGCGATCCTGAACGCCAGCTGCAGCACGCCCTCCTGGGTGTCGTTCAAGTTGAGCATGCGCCCGATCATCAAGGGCCCCATGTCGGAAATGGTGGCGCGCACCGGATGACCCTTGGTACCGTACACGTCCCAGATCGTCACCGGGCAGCCGCTCCAGGCCGGTTCATCGATCTTCAGGGCGGCAAAGCGCTCGGTGATGCGGGCCGAAGGCTTGCCGGCACAGGCGATGCCGGTCAGGTCGCCCTTGATGTCGGCCATGAATACCGGCACGCCGATGGCTGAAAAGCTCTCGGCCAGCTTTTGCAGGGTCACCGTCTTGCCGGTGCCGGTGGCGCCGGTGATCAGGCCGTGCCGGTTGGCAAGAGCCGGCAGCAGGGCCAGTTCGAGGTCGGCGGATTTGGCGATCAGGAGCGGTTCTGGCATGGCGCGAGGCTCGGTCGAATTGGATGTGGCGCCATCATAATCGCTCCCGGCTGGTGCGTGCCGGCTTGCACAATCGGCAGGCCAATGCGGCTGCGTCTTGCGCCGCCGGCCGTTCCCTCGTTTGTCTCGCGCGCGCGTGAAATTGCACCCGCTGGCGCCTTGTCATCGGCTGCAACCAGACTGATCGTGTAAGATTCTTACTTTACACAAGTATTACAGGAGGCACCGTGCGCATCACCAGCAAGGGGCAGGTCACCATTCCGCAACGCATTCGCGAGCAGGCGGGCCTGCTGCCGCATACTGAAGTCGGATTCGAAATCGTGCGTGGTCGCGTCATTCTCATGCCTTTGGCCAAGTCCGTCACTCGCGGGCAGCGCGCGGTGGCGCCCCTGCGTGGCTCGCTCAAGCACCTCAAGCGCAGTACCGATGAACTGATGGCCTTAACGCGTGGTGAGGACTGAGCTGGCATGCCGGTCTTGGTCGACACCAACGTGCTGCTCGATGTGGCGACCGAGGACCCTCAATGGTTTGATTGGTCGGTGGCGCGCTTGGCGCATGCCGCGAATCGCGACGGCCTCGCGATCAATCCGATCATCTACGCCGAGCTTTCGGTGCAGTACGAATCCCTGGAGGCGCTCGAGGCGGCACTTGGCGGGCACTCTTTCGTGCGTCTGGCGCTACCCTGGGACGCAGCGTTTGTCGCCGGAAAAGCGTATCGTCGATACCGCGCCCGGGGTGGCTTGAAACGATCGCCGCTGCCGGATTTCTACATCGGGGCCCATGCGGCAGTGGCGGGGCTGGTATTGCTCACACGCGATGCAAAACGCTATCGCGAGTATTTTCCCGGACTAAGGCTCGTCACGCCAGCCTGATCTTTCGTCTGCCGACACCTTACTTGCACCCGTTGCGGGTCGTCGCCGGATATTCGGCACGCAGGGTGCACGGCGCCGTGATGTGGCGGCACCGGGCCCCGGCGCCAGGAAGCGGCTAAGTCAGCTTGGCCAGCAATTCGGCCTTCTTGGTGTCGAATTCGGACTGCGACAGGATGCCCTTGCCGACCAGGGCGTGCAGCTTTTCCAGCGTGGCGGTGATGTCGTCGATGCTGGCCGCGCCGCCGCCCGGTGCGGCAGTCGGTGCGGGGCCGCCACTGGCTGCCGCCGCCGGCGCGGCACTCGGCGTCAGCGCCCCCAGCATGGCGCCTGCCATCTGGTTGCCAATACCCACCCCGGCGGCCAGATTGGCGCCCATCGACGCCAGCCCGCCGCCCTCGTTGGCGGCGGCGATCGGAATCGCGTTGGCGGTCTGGAACTGGGTGTAGCGCTGCATGTCGCCGATCATGTTCATGCCGATCCTGGTATCCAGCATCTTCTGGATCTCTTCCGGCAGCGAGATGTTTTCCACCACCAGGGTGTCGAGCGCCAGCCCGAGACGTGCGAACAGCGGCTCGGCTTCCTTTTTCACCGCGGCGGCGAATGCTGCTTGATT
>JAYTDE010000359.1:0-5338 GCA_043736195.1 Burkholderiales bacterium
CGGGTCTGGGCATCGACCCGCTTGACGATCACCACGCAATACAAGTTTACCTTGCCGGAAGCGTCCGGCATCGAACCGGGCACCACCACCGACCCCGAGGGCACGCGTCCGTAGTGGATTTCTCCGCTGGCGCGATCGTAGATCTTGGTGCTCTGGCCGATGAATACGCCCATCGACAGCACCGAATTCTCCTCGACGATCACGCCCTCGACCACCTCGGAGCGGGCGCCGATGAAGCAGTTGTCCTCGATGATGGTGGGGTTGGCCTGCAAGGGTTCGAGCACGCCGCCGATGCCGACGCCGCCCGACAGGTGCACGTTCTTGCCGATCTGCGCGCACGAACCGACAGTGGCCCAGGTATCGACCATGGTGCCCTCATCGACATAGGCGCCGATGTTCACGTATGAGGGCATCAAAACCACGTTCTTGCCGATGAAACAGCCGCGCCGCGCCACCGCCGGCGGCACCACGCGAAAGCCGCCGCGCTGGAACTTGATAGCGTCGTAGTCGGCGAATTTGGTCGGCACCTTGTCATAGAACTGCATCGCCCCGGACGGCATTGGCGCGTTGTCTTCGAGGCGGAACGACAGCAGGACCGCTTTCTTGATCCACTGGTGCACGGTCCAGAGTCCGTTGATTTTCTCGGCGACGCGCGAGCGGCCGGCATCGAGCTCGGCGATCACGTGGGCAACCGCCTCGCCGATACGTGCCGGCGCCTTGCCCGGCGACAGCTCGCCGCGCTTTTCCCAGGCATCGTTGATTGTGGTTTCAAGATCGGTCATGTTGGCTTCCTGTTGTTTGTGGTTGGGAGGTCGGGTGGGTTGTGATGTACCTGTGGCTGGCCGCGCTACCGGCTGGCGCAAAAGTGAGCGATACGCTGCGCTGCCTCGACGCATTCGGCGGTTTCCGCCACCAGGGCCATGCGCACGTAGCCCACGCCCGGATTGCGCCCGGCGTCTTCGCGCGCCATGTAGCTGCCGGGCAGAACCGTGACGGCCTGGCTGGCGTAGAGGTCACGGGCAAAGCGCACGTCGTCGCCGTCGGGCACCCGCGCCCACAGGTAGAAGCC
Organism: Burkholderiales bacterium; assembly: GCA_043736195.1. Taxonomy (GTDB): domain Bacteria; phylum Pseudomonadota; class Gammaproteobacteria; order Burkholderiales; family JAEUOS01; genus JAEUOS01. The sequence goes on from JAYTDE010000359.1 coordinate 1,070, forward strand.
GGCATCGGGCAGCTTCACGCCAAGATGGGGTTGCACCAGTGGCAATACGGCATCGAATTTTTCGCGGTATAGCCGGCGATTCTCCAGCACATGCGCTTCATCCTTCCAGGCCGCGGCGCTGGCCGCCTGCACCGAGAGCCCCATGGCGCTGCCATGGTAGGTGCGGTAGAGCAGGAACTTGCGCATGATGGCGGCGTCACCGGCGACAAAACCGGAGCGCATGCCCGGCACGCTGGAACGCTTGGAAAGACTGGAGAAAACGATCAGGCGTCGGAAATCGCGGCCCAGCGCCAGCGCGGCCTCGAGCCCGCCCAAGGGCGGGCTGGCTTCGTCAAAGTAGATTTCCGAATAGCACTCGTCAGAGGCGATCACGAAGCCGTGGCGGTCGGCCAGGGCGAACACCTCGCGCCAGTCGTCGAGGTTCATCACAGCGCCGGTGGGGTTGCCCGGCGAGCAGACGATCAGCATTTGCGTATCGCGCCAAACGTGCGCGGGCAAAGCGCCTAGATCGGAGGTGAAATTGCGTTCCGGCACGGCCGGTGCGAAGCGCGCCTGCGCGCCTGCCAGAAGCGCCGCTCCCTCATAGATCTGATAGAAAGGATTGGGGCACACCACGGTTGCGCTTGGGGCGCTGGCATCGATCACTGTTTGCGTCAAGGAAAACAGGGCTTCGCGCGAGCCGTTGACCGGCAGTACCTCGGTGGCAGCGTCGATATTTGGCAGGCGGTAGCGGCGCATCAGCCATTGCGCGATTGCCTGGCGCAGGGCTGGCTCGCCGGCGGTGGCCGGATATTTTGCAAGCCCGGCCAGATTGTCGACCAGCGCCTGTTTGATGAAGGCGGGGGTCGGGTGCTGCGGTTCGCCCAGGCCCAGGCTCACCGGTCGCAGGCCGGCCGGCGGCGTGACGGCGGCAAACAACTGGCGCAGTTTTTCGAACGGATAGGGCTGCAGCAGGTCGAGACGAGGGTTCATTGCCGGGTGGCGATCAAAATAGACAAGCCCCCCTATAGCGGCGAGGTGTCGGAAACGCAGGGCCAATCGCGAAGGGCGCAGGACTGCGGACAATCAGTTCGGCGCTTGGTGCACGCACGCGAGCAAAATGTTCAGCGTGCGAAGGAGCAAGATTGTAATTCAAGCTTGCGACCGATACATGCGTTGCGCGGGACGCAATGTGGCACGCGGGGAGGCAGGAGGACGCCGCCTTGCGTGACATAGAATCGGGAACCGTTACGGAAAATGGCGCGACATGGAAGACGATCAACCCGAGGAACGACCGCTGGAACTGACACTGGCGGATGCGCTCGCGCAGGCGATCGCACTGCACCGCGGCGGCGAACTCGACAATGCCGAAACATTGTATCGGCGCATTCTCGCCGTCTTTCCGGACAGCCCGGATACGCTGCACTTCCTGGGGCTGCTGGAGCGCCAGCGCGGGCGTTTCGATGCGGCGCTCGAGTTCATGCGCCGGGCCGTGGCGATCGAGCCCGAATACGCCAGTGCCTACAACAACATCGCCAATCTCCTGATCGAAAAGGGCGACCTCGCCGGGGCGCAGGAAAGCCTGGAGAAGGCGCTTGCCATGCAACCCGACAACGTGCTGGTCCTCAATAACCTGGGAATCGTATGGCGCGGGAAGGGCGACATGCAGGCCGCGAAGGGTTTTTTTGCGCGCGCGGTCGAGATCGAACCGAAATTCGCCCTGCCGTACGAGAATCTTGGCAACTACCACTATGTGCGCGGCGAGGTGGCGCAGGCGCATGACTATTTTTGTCGTGCCATCGTGATCGACCCGACACTGGTGAACTCGAACACCTACTTCGGAATGGCGTTGATGCACCTCGGGCGGCACGATGAGGCGCGCGAGTTTTACGAGCAGTGGGGCACGCGCGAACCGGAAAATCCTGTGCCCAGGCACATGATCGCAACCATTGCGGGCCAGAAGGTGCCGCCGCGCGCAAGTGACGACTATGTGCGGGTCATGTTCGATACATTCGCCGCCTCGTTCGATTCGCAACTGGCCAAGCTTAACTACCGGGCGCCCGAGCTGATGCTCGAAGCGCTGCGCCGCACCGGCCGCGAAGGCGGATTGCGTGTGCTCGACGCGGGATGCGGCTCCGGCTTGTGCGGCAAGCTGCTGCGGCCGGCTGCGAGCCGGCTTGAAGGGGTGGACCTATCGCCGCGCATGCTGGACGGCGCGCGTCGCACCGGCATGTACGACGAACTCGTCGAGGGCGAACTGACCGCACACTTAGAGGCGCGCCCAGGTGCATTCGACGTGGTGATCAGTGCCGATACGCTGTGCTACTTCGGAGACATCGAGCGCGTCGCCCACGCCGCGCATGCCGCCCTCGTTGCCGGCGGCCATTTCATTTTTTCGGTCGAGGTGGCCATCGGCGCTGACGCTGCGGACTTCGTCATCGGTGCGAGTGGCCGCTACGCGCATGCGCGCGCATACCTGGAAAGCACGTTGCGGGGGGCGGGATTCGCAGGCCAGCAAATTGCCGAAGAAGACCTGCGGATGGAGTCGGGGACTCCGGTGCGCGGCTTTGTGGTGACCGCGACCCGGAATTGAGCGCCGATACGGGGCGGGCCGGGTGATATAGTTCCTGCATCGCAATTCAAGTTCGGCATTTTCCATGGGTTTGGCACTATCGGCCGTGCGGCATGCTGGTCAGCAATTCGCAGAGCCGGTGACCACACCGCTTCCGCAAGGACGCTGCACCATCGGCCGCGGCGACGACGCCGACATCACCCTTGAGGACCCGACCCGGCATATTTCGCGGGTCCACGCTGCGATCAACGGACACGGCGACGTCTACATCCTGTCGGTCGAGTCGCGCGTCAATCCGGTCTATGTCAACGGCAGCGCATTGAGTGTCGGACAAACGCGCATCCTTGCGGCCGGCGATGAACTGGCAGTGGGCGACTATGTGTTGCAAGTAGTCGGCGATGGCGCGTCTGCCGCAAGGGCGGCGGCCATGCCGACCATGGCCGCAACGCTTCCGCCGCAACCGTCGCTCGGCCGTTCGAGCCCGCTTGACGACATATTGGGTGGATTGCCTGCCCGCGGCAATTCGGTGTCGGCGCAGGCACCGTTCGATGCCTTGCTCAGCGGGCCCTCCACCGTTGCGCCGGCCTTCAACGACATTCTGGGCAGCCTTGCGGGGCCTGGCGAGTCGGCCCGCACGGCTTCCCCGGCAGCGCCGGCGGCACTGTTCAACGCACCCGGCGGGGCTGCCTCCATGACCGCGATGTTCGGCGTGCCATCCTCCGGACTGCTCGATTCCCTCGGGGGCGGGAGCGGAGCGGATCCGCTCGGCCTGAATCGCGGCGCGCGTGTCGAGATCGGCAGCGGGTTCAGCGATGGCGGCCGTGGGCTTGACCATGTGCATCCGGTCAATCAACCCTTTACCCCGCCGCCGGTGGCCGGCGGGCGCGCGCCAATGGCCAAGGCGCCGCCGCCGATTCCCCCGGCCCCGGTTGCAAGGACCGCGGCGCCGGTCGACATCCTCGGCCAATTCGGTGTGAACCCCGAAGCGCCGCGGCAGGCGGGCGCGGATCCGCTCGGCATTCTCGGCATAGCGGCCACCAGGCCGCCCGTGCCGGTGCCCGCGGTCGAGGTGCCCGAAGAGGAGCGCACCGGCATCAGCAAATATGTGCCCCCGCTCGAAGGCGCGGAGTCCGTTTCGGCCGCCGCGCCTGTTGCCCCCGTCATTGCGGCGCCGGCACGCCCCGCTCCTGTCATCGGCGCAGGAGGGGGCGCGGCCGCGGCGGCCGCCCTCCTGCTGCAAGGTGCCGGCATCGATGGTGTGACGCTCGATGAGGCGCAGGCGGCGCAATTCCTGGCGGAATGCGGCGCACTATGCCGCGCGTCCGTGGAAGGGGTGATGGCGCTGCTGCTTGCCCGCGCCACCATGCGCAAGGAATTGCGCGCGGCCGACCGCACCCAATTGGCCGCCACCGAGAACAATCCGCTCAAGATGATGGAGTCGCCGGAAGAGGCGATTCAGTTCGTTTTTGACCCGGCGTCGCGGGCGGAGGGTTTTTTGCTGCCCGATCAGGCCTTTGCCGACGCCTTCAAGGACCTGCAAACCCACGAAATCGCCATCATGGCAGGCATGCGCTCGGCCCTGATGGGTTCGATCAAGCGTTTCGAACCCGCCAACATCGAAAAGCGACAAGAGTTGGCCGCGCGCGGCAAGAGTTCGCTATTGGCGAACAAAAAAGCCCTGCTCTGGGAGTTTTTCACCGAGTACCACGCCAAGACCA
>JAYTDE010000360.1:0-2150 GCA_043736195.1 Burkholderiales bacterium
TCGTGAAGTGCCCAACCTCGGCAAGTTCTCGGCCTGCCGGCGTGTGGCGCGCGCCATCTATATGGGCTCGGCGCCGACCACGGCCGCCGCGCACAAGGGCATCGAGGATCGACGGGTGAAGCTTGGCTGCGTGATGCCGGGAGAATCGCCGGCGGTGTTCGGTGACGCATTGCGCCGCATGGCCGGCGCCGCGACCTATCTTTATCAGGATGGCCCGCACTACTGGTATTCGACCCAGCCGACTGTGACCAAGCTGGCGGAAGACCGCGCCGAGCAGTTCAAGCGTGAACCGGACAAGGTTTCGCATGAGCTGGAGCAGCGCTTGCGCCGCGATTTGTCGCGTACCGGCGATTTCAATCGCATCCACCCGATGCCGCAAACCGGCGCGGACGTGCCCGACGATCTGGATGCGCGTCTGGTGGTGCTCGGCATCGCTCATGCGTACAGCAAAGAGGGACACAGCCCGGCCGAGCTAGCCGCAAAGGCTATTCTGGAAACACGCGGCAACACGCCGCGGCTGTTTCGCAACGCGCTGGTTTTTCTGGCGGCGGACAAGATGCGCTTGCAGGACCTGGACGAGGCGGCGCGCAAATACCTGGCATGGGAGTCGATACTCGCAGAGAAGGCACAGCTCAACCTCACACCCTATCAAGTGACACAGGCCGAAACGCAGAAGACCGCTGCCGACGGTGCGGTGACGGCGCGGTTGCCGGAGACCTATCAGTGGTTGCTGGTGCCCGCGCAAAAAAATCCGCAAGCGGCGATCGCGTGGGAGGTGGCGCGCCTGTCCGGGCAGGAAGCGCTCGCCGTGCGCGCCAGCAAGCGGCTACGCTCCGACGAACTATTCCTGACTGTGTTTGCCGCGACACGCCTGCGCATGGAACTGGACCGGGTGCCGCTTTGGCGCGGTGACCACGTGCCGGTCAAGCAATTGGTGGAGGACTTCGCGCGCTACCTCTACCTGCCGCGGCTCAAGGATTCATCCGTTCTTACAACTGCCATCGACGAAGGCGTCAGTCTTCTGACGTGGGAGAAGGACGCCTTTGGATTTGCCGACAGTTACGACGACTTCGCAAGTCGGTATCGCGGCCTGCGGGCCGGGCAGGTGCTGACAAGCATCGATGCTCATTCACCGGCACTGCTGGTGAAACCGGAGGTGGCCCGCAAACAATTCGACGACGAAGCTGCAGCGCAATCGCCAATGGCGCTGCCTCAAGGCCCAACCAATGGGCCTTCCGCGCCAGCCGGGCCGGCCCCCGATCCAACACCGCAGCCCCTGCAGACCCAACTGAAGCGGTTCTACGGAACCGTGACTCTCGACACTGCGCGCGTTGGGCGGGACGCCAGCAACATTGCGGAGAATGTGATTGCGCACCTTTCCGCGCTAGTTGGCGCTGACGTGACCGTGACGCTGGAGATCTCGGCGCGCGTCCCGTCGGGGGTGCCGGATAACGTGGTACGAACCGTGACGGAGAACAGTCGGACATTGAAATTTACAGCGCAGGGGTTTGAACAGGAGTAGCGATTGCCGGGCTGATCTTCAATTTGCAGAAGAAATACCTATCGCTCGTTACAGGAAAATTCAGTTGGCTTTACTCCCCGAAACCCGCCTGATCGTCGATCAGGTCGAACAAATCACCGAACGGCCAATCCGCTTCGCCGAGGATGCGGCGCTTGCGGTCATCGCGAATCTGCGCATCGCCCGCAGCGGCGCGCAAGAACACGTTCTCACCCTCCGGCCGGGTGGCGAATCGCTCGACTACGTGGTGGCGTACCAGTGCGGGTATGTCCTGCGTTTGTACGAAACGCCGCCCGACCAACGCTTCGATTTCGCGGCCAGTCCGAGCGACGCGGCCGATCGCATGGCGCCCCTGCTCAAGGCCATGCTGGCATCAGGCGACGCTGCGCCGGATCTGCCGGCGGTGGCCGAGCGCATGTCCCACTGGCTGCTACTGACGCTGCGGTCGTTGCCGGTCGGGCTGCGTATCGACCGCTGGATTTACGACACGTATCCCGCCCTGCGCGAGCAACAGGCGGCGTCGCTCACCCGGCAGCAGGAAGAAAACGCCGGGCATATCCGGTGGCGGGCCGGCAAGGTGCGCTTTCCGGATCATCCCGTGGCGGAAATGGCGCGTGCGGATCAGACCCGC
>JAYTDE010000361.1:0-9059 GCA_043736195.1 Burkholderiales bacterium
CCTATGGTGAATCGAAGGACAAAGGCGTCGCCGTTTGAGGTGATCGTGGCGCGCGCCTGCCCGGTGGCAGTCTGATGATCGGGCAGGCCTTTCCGGCCGCGTTGCTGCCGGGTGCGGATGCCCTCGCAGCATGCCGCGGCAACACCTTCCCGCGGGTATTGAAATGAACCTCCTGTCCGTCGGCTGGGTCGCGATGTGGCGGCCGATGCAGGTCTTCCTGTACGACTGGTGGCCATTGGTTCGCCGGGGCAGGATCTACCGCAGCTTGGGCAGTGCGATCGTCCATGTCTCGCAGGCAACAGGCGCGGCGCCAGGCCAGCCATCGCGGAGCTGACGTGCAGGTCGCCGATGCATTGACGCTGACACGGCAATTTCTCGCCGAGCTGCACCCCGGCGCCGCCACCAGGCGCCCGCTCACGCTCGACAGCAGCCTCGATGCCGACCTTGGACTCGACAGCCTGTCGCGGGTGGAACTGGCGGTACGCATCGAGCGCGCCAGCGGCGGCCACCTGCCGGAACAGGCATTGGGTACGGCGGTGACACTGCGCGACCTGCTGGCCGCACTCGAGAACGCCCCGGGAATCGCGCGGGCCGCGGCGCAGGCCGACTTGCCCGCCCACTGGGGCACAGCGGCACAGGTGGCGCCGCTCGAGGCGGCGACGCTTGTCGAGGTGCTCGACTGGCACGTGCGCGCGCACCCCGAGCGGGTGCAGATCATCTGCCTGGACGACAGCGGCGAAACCCGCATCAGTTACGCGCAACTGCAGCGCGCGGCCGACCTGGTGGCTGCCGGCCTGCAACGCGCCGGCCTTTTGCCGCGCCAGACGGTGGCGATCATGCTGCCGACCTCGCCCGAGTACTTCCATGCCTATTTCGGCATCCTGCGCGCGGGCGGCATTCCGGTGCCGATCTATCCGCCGGCGCGGGCCTCGCAGATCGAAGAGCACGTGCGGCGCCATGCCGGCATTCTTTCCAATGCCCAGACCGCGCTGCTCATCACCGTGCCCGAGGCGCGCACCGTGGCGCGCCTGCTGGAAGCGCGCGTGGCGGGCCTCATGCGGGTGGTGACCGTGCCTGAACTTGCGGCCGGCAGCGGCGCGCCGCGGGCGGTGGCGATCGGCCGCGACGACATCGCCTTCATCCAGTACACCTCGGGCAGCACCGGCGACCCCAAGGGTGTGGTGCTGACGCACGCCAACCTGCTGGCGAATATCCGCGGCATCGGCCAGATGACCGGCCTTGCCGCTGACGACGTGTTCGTCAGCTGGCTGCCGCTGTATCACGACATGGGGCTGATCTGCGCGTGGCTGGCCAGCCTTACTTTCGCCGCGCCGCTGGTGGTGATGTCGCCGCTGGCGTTTCTCGCGCATCCGGAGCGCTGGCTGCAGGCCATCGCCCGCTATCGCGGCAGCATCTCGGCAGCACCGAATTTCGCCTACGAGCTGTGCGTCAAGCGCATCGACGCTGCGCAGATCGAAGGCCTCGACCTTTCCTCATGGCGCATCGCCGCCAACGGCGCCGAGCCGGTGATGCCCGAGACCCTGCGCCGCTTCGGCGCACGCTTTGCGCCCTACAGGTTCAACCCGGCGGCGCTGACACCGGTGTATGGCCTGGCCGAATGCACGGTGGGCCTGTTGTGCCCGCCGCTTATGCGCGGGCCGCGCATCGACCGGGTGCGGCGCGCCCCCTTCAGCGCCGGCGGCCGTGCCCTGCCCGCCCGCACCGATGACGCGACGGCCCTGCAGTTCGTTTCCTGCGGAGTGGTCATGCCAGGGCATCAGGTGCGCATCGTCGACAGCAGTGGCAGGGAGAGCGGTGAACGCATCGAGGGCCGGCTGGAGTTCAGGGGGCCCTCGGCCACCAGCGGTTACTACCGCAACCCCGCAGGCACGCGACAACTGATGGACGGCGACTGGCTCGACAGCGGTGACCGCGCCTACCTGGCCGACGGCGAAGTGCATCTGACCGGCCGCGTCAAGGACATCATCATCCGCGCCGGCCGCAATATTTATCCGCATGAGCTTGAAGATGTGGTGGGTGCGATCGATGGCGTGCGGCGCGGTTGCGTGGCGGTGTTCGGCAATACCGATGCGGGCAGCGGCACCGAGCGCCTGGTGGTGCTGGCCGAAACGCGGCTGACCCCGGCCACGGACGCCGCCGCGCGGGAAGCGCTGCGCATGCGGATTATGGAAGCGACCCTGGCGGTTCTGGGCGAAGCGCCGGACGAGGTGCTGCTGGCGCCGCCCCACACGGTGCTCAAGACTTCCAGCGGCAAGATCCGCCGCGCCGCCTGCCGCGAACTCTACGCGTCCGGTCGTATCGGCACGCGCGCGGCGCCGGCCTGGTGGCAAGCAGTGCGCCTGGCGGCCGGTTCGCTGGGGCCGTTACTGCGGCAACGCGCGGCCGCCGCCGCCGCCCTGGCCTACGGGCTATACGTCGCCCTGCTGTTCGGCCTGATCGCGCCGGCGACCTGGCTCCTCACAGCCGCCACGCCGCGCCCCGCACTGGCATGGCGCGTCAACCGCGTGGCCACACGGGTTTTTCTCGCGCTGTGCGGCATCCGGCTCACCGTGCGCGGGCTGGAGCACTTGCCACACGCACCCTGCGTGCTGGTGGCCAACCACGCCAGCTATCTGGATGCGCTGGTGTTGTGCGCGGCCATGCCGATGCACTTCGCCTTCGTGGCCAAGCGCGAGTTGCTCGAACACCCGATCAGCCGCATCTACCTGCGGCGCCTGGGGACCCAGTTCGTCGAGCGCTTCGATGCCCGCCAAAGCATCGAGGACGCGCGCCACCTCGGTGCCGCGGTGAAGGCCGGCACTTCGTCGGGCTTTTTTCCCGAGGGCACCTTCACACGCGCAGCCGGATTGGGCCCGTTCCGCCTCGGGGCCTTCGTGGCGGCGGCGGCGGCCGGCGTGGCGGTGTTGCCGGTGGCCATCCGCGGCGCGCGCTCGGTGTTGCGTGACGGTGAGTGGCTGGTGCGGCGCGGTCCCGTCGAGGTGAGCATCGGCCGCCCGGTCATGCCATGCGATTCCGCTCGGGACGAGTTCGCGGCCGCGGTGGCGTTGCGCGACGCGGCGCGCGCGCACATCCTCGCGCACTGCGGCGAGCCCGACACTGGAGTCGGTTATTGAGAATTGCAAGAACATGCCTGCGGTGAGGCTGGCCTTTCTTGGGAACGATCGATAGGCTGACCGGCACGCACTTAAACGCCGAGCCAAGGCAGCGGGCGAGCGCCGGAGTTCGGCCCTCAAGCGGCGCGTTGCTTCTTGCGACGCGCGACGAATCCCAGCAAGCCCAGCCCTGCCAATAACATGGCGTAAGTTTCCGGTTCGGGGACCGGATTGATGGTGAGGCTCATGCCGTTGGGCCCGAACGCGAAGCTCTCGCTTGTTCCACCGATGCCGGTAATGCGCGTCGTGTCGAAACTCCCGAGCACGTTGCTGTAGCTCATTAGATCGAAACTGGTGCCGGGCGCGGGAATGTAACCATTGAGAAAGACGATTTCCAATTCGCCGCCCAAGGTAGCCGTGCCGCCCACGCTCAGCCAGTCATAGGTCATGCCGCGCTCGGTGCCGCCGATCTGCAGCAACAGCTTGCCGCCCGCATGCTGCGTGAAATCCCCAAGGATCGTGAGCTTGCCCGGAACCCCCGGCGAATCGACCGTGCCACCGTAGTTGTTGACCGAGCCTGCGACCGTGCCGGTGATCGAAAGCAGCCCCCCGTATAGCTCGACACTGGATGTGGTGAGCGTCCCCGCGACCGTGGTGCTGCCGGCGGTTTGCGTATAGGTTGCGCCCGCGGCCGTGGCAAAGCCGCTGCCGGCGCCCACCACGACGTGCCCGGCGTTGGCGAAGGCACTGGTTGCGGAAAACGCCGCGCCATTTCTCAATTCGAAACGGCCCGCCGCCAGATTGTCGGAAAAACCCGCCAGACCGTCGCTGCCGGTGCCGTTGGAATTGTGAATCGCGGCACCGGAACCATCGAGGCCGAAGGTCCCCAGCACCTTGCTTGAGATAGGCGAGGTCGAAGCGGGTCACGATCATCGAAGCACACCAACGCACAAGGGCTTCCAGCCTCCTGCTATACTTGTCCAATATATTGCACAAGTAAAGGTTCTCATGCGCGTTATCAATTTCTCCGAAGCCCGCAACGCACTCAAGCAGGTGATCGATCAGGTGGTGGCCGATGCCGACATAGCGGTAATCGCGCGCCGGGATGCACCGGACGCCGTGGTGATGTCTCTCGACACCTATAACAGCATGATGGAGACGGTGCACCTGATGAAGGTTCCCGCCAACGCCGCCCACCTGGCTCGTTCCATTGGGCAACTTCGCAAAGGCCAAGTGAAAGCGCGCGACCTTGTCGAAGCTTGAGCGGCTGACCTGGACCGCTGCCGCCTGGGAAGATTACCTGTGGTGGCAGGGCCAGGATCGCAAGACGCTAAAGAGGATCAACCTGCTGATCACCGACGCGATGCGCCATCCCTTTGAAGGCATCGGCAAACCGGAACCTTTGCGTGAAAATCTTTCCGGATTCTGGTCGCGTCGAATCGATGACACCCATCGAATCGTGTACGAGGCGTCTGCCGGAGACCTGGTGATTATTGCCTGCCGCTATCACTATGAATGAAACGCGCCGCCAACGACCCATCCATGGCTGCGGTAATTACCCTGCGTAGTGCGGTCATGCACGTCAAAGATATACCTGCCGGCGGTGTTGCCTCGGCCGAAACTCACCGTTGTGCCCTGGAGAATCGACAACGGCTCCGTTGAGATACCGCCCGCCGGGCCCGACATCGCGGCAAATCAGGCCCGATACCGATTGCACAACACGCCGCCTGCGTGGCAGACTGGACTCAACGTGGAATTCCCGAATTCAGCCGGGTTTGACCGCGCCACGCCGTACGCCTTCCGCGCCTGCGCGTCATCCCGAGGACCTCGCCATGCCCCACCCGTTCGCCCAGACCGTGAAAACCTTCAAGGCCGGCAAAAAGTCGCTCAAGCTGCATTCGCTGCCCGAGCTGGCGAAGCAGTTCCCGGGGGTCAAACGCCTGCCGCTGTCGATCCGCATCGTGCTGGAATCGGTGCTGCGCAATTGCGACGGCAAAAAGGTGACCACTGAACACGTGCGGCAGTTGGCGAACTGGCAGCCGCAGGCCCCGCGGGTCGACGAGATTCCGTTCGTTGTCGCGCGCGTGGTGTTGCAGGATTTCACCGGTGTGCCGCTGTTGGCCGACCTCGCGGCGATGCGCAATGTCGCAGCCGCCCTGGGCAAGAACCCCAAGACAATCGAGCCCTTGGTGCCGGTCGACCTGGTGGTCGACCATTCGGTGATGATCGACCACTATGGCGGCCGCGATGCGCTCGATCTCAACATGAAGCTGGAATTCAAGCGCAATCAGGAACGCTACGAATTCATGAAATGGGGCATGCAGGCCTTCGCTACCTTCGGCGTGGTGCCGCCCGGCTTCGGCATCGTGCACCAGGTCAACCTGGAGTACCTGGCGCGCGGGGTGTTCCAGAAAGACGGCATGGCCTATCCCGATACCCTGGTCGGCACCGACAGCCACACCACCATGATCAATGGCATCGGCGTGGTCGGCTGGGGTGTGGGCGGCATCGAGGCCGAGGCGGCGATGCTCGGGCAACCGGTGTATCTGCTGACCCCCGACGTGGTCGGCTTCGAACTCTCAGGCCGGCTGCGCGAGGGCGTTACCGCCACCGACCTGGTGCTCACCGTCACCGAGATCCTGCGGCGTGAAAAGGTGGTGGGCAAGTTCGTCGAATTCTTCGGTGCCGGCACCCGCACGCTGGCCCTGCCCGACCGCGCGACGATTGCCAACATGGCACCCGAGTACGGCGCCACCATGGGCTTTTTCCCAGTCGATGAACGCACCATCGAGTACTTCCGGGGCACCGGCCGCAGCACCGATGAGATCGATGCGTTCGAAGCCTATTTCAAGGCGCAGGACATGTTCGGGGTTCCGCTGACAGGCCAGATCGACTACAGCAGCGTGGTCAAGCTCGACCTGGGCTCGGTAGTGCCTTCACTGGCAGGCCCCAGGCGCCCGCAGGACCGCATCGAGATTACCCACCTGGCCTCGAAGTTCACCGAGCTGTTCTCGCAACCGATCGCCGACAACGGCTTCAACCAGCCGGCGGCGCGCCTGGCACAGACTTTTCCTGCGGGCGAAGGCGTGCGGCTAAAGAGTGGCGACATCCTGATCGCCGCCATCACCTCCTGCACCAATACCTCCAACCCGGGCGTGCTGCTGGCCGCGGGACTGTTGGCCAAGAAAGCGGTCGAAGCAGGCTTGAGCGTCGATGCGAAGATCAAAACCTCGCTGGCACCGGGCTCGCGCGTGGTCACCGAGTATCTGACCCGTGCCGGCCTCCTGCCATACCTTGAGAAACTGGGCTTCGCGGTGGCCGCCTATGGCTGCACCACCTGCATCGGCAATGCCGGCGACCTGACGCCGGAAATCAACGCCGCGCTGGTCGACAACGACCTCATCTGCGCCGCCGTTTTGTCGGGCAACCGAAATTTCGAAGCGCGCATCCACCCCAACTTGAAGGCCAATTTCCTTGCCAGCCCGCCACTGGTGGTGGCCTATGCGATTGCCGGCAACGTCACCATCGATCTGATGACCCAGCCGGTGGGCCAGGGCACCGGCGGGCGCGACATCTACCTGGGTGACATCTGGCCCTCGTCCGACGAGGTCTACAAGCTGATGAAGTTCGCCATGGACCCGGCAGCCTTCAAGGCCAACTACAACAAGGTCAAAAGCGAGCCGGGCAAGCTGTGGAGCGCGGTCAAGGGCGTCAAGGGTCAGGTCTACAACTGGCCGCAGTCGACCTACATCGCCAAGCCACCTTTCTTCGACGGCTTCACCATGCAGCCGCCACCGACCGAGTCCGGCATCAAGGGCGCGCAGATCATGGCCCTGTTCGGCGATTCGATCACCACCGACCACATCTCGCCGGCCGGCTCGATCAAGGAAGCCACACCCGGCGGCAAATACCTGCTCGATCATGGCGTTGCGAAAGGCGACTTCAATTCCTATGGCAGCCAGCGCGGCAATCACGAGGTGATGATGCGCGGCACCTTCGCCAATGTGCGCATCAAGAACCTGATGATTCCCGCCGGGCGCGACGGTTCGCGCGAGGAAGGCGGCATGACCCTGTATCAGCCGGGCAGTCAGAAAATGTTCATCTACGACGCCGCGATGAAGTACCTGGCCGAAGGCACGCCGACCGTCATTTTCGCCGGCGAAGAGTACGGTACAGGTTCATCGCGCGACTGGGCAGCGAAGGGCACCCAACTACTGGGCATCAAGGCGGTGGTGGCCAAGAGCTTCGAGCGCATTCATCGCTCCAACCTGGTCGGCATGGGCGTGCTGCCATTGCAGTTCAAGCCCAGCGATTCCTGGCAAAGCCTGGGCCTCACCGGGCGCGAAAGCGTGGACGTGCTGCTGGAGGGCGAAATCAGGCCGCTGTCGGAGGCCAGGCTGGTGATCCGCGATACCTACGGCAACGCGCGCAACGTGACGGTGATCCTGCGCATCGATACCGCCATCGAGGTCGACTACTACAGGCACGGCGGCATCCTGCCCTATGTTCTGCGGCAGTTGCTGGCCGCCTGAATGGCGTCAGCCAGCCCGCCTACTTCACAGCGTCGCGAATGGTCAGGCTGATGCCGGTGGCACCCAGCTTGATCGGCGCGGAGGCCACTTCGAAATCACCGGGTTTGGGAATCGGATCGCCAGACTTCGAGATGCGCGCCGTCAGAATCACTTCGGGTACCGACGAAAGCTTGAACTGCGGCGCCATCGCCATGCCGTCATCGAGCCTGAAATCGAAGGGCAGGTCCTTGACCTGCTTCTTCAGCGCAGCCAGCGGCATACGCGGCCCGACGGCTGCGCGCGCAAAGATGAATACCGCATCCTCCGGCGCTACGCGGCCCTTGAGCTCAGCGGCCAAGGTCACGCGGCCACTGACCGAAGCTTCGCCTGCCGTCGCGGCTGTTCCTGCCGCCTTGTCAGCGCCTGCGGTTGGCGCAGCTGCCGCCCCGGCGGTGGTGGCCGGCGTACCACTCTTGGCGCGCGCTTCGTCAATGCTCTTCTGCAAGGAAGCGATCAGGTCGGTGTCCTGCGGTGCGAGGGTCTTCACGCGTTCCCATAGCAAAACGGCGTTCCTGTAGTCACCAGACTCGAAATCGGCGGTGCCCGCCAAAAGCAAGGCCTTGATATTGTCCGGTTCGGCCGCCAGGGCGCGCTTGAGCAGGCGCAGCGGCTCGCCCGCAAGCTTGCGGTCCTGCGCCATCGCCAGGGCATCGGCGTAGTCCGCCAGCATCTGCGCATCGTTCGGCGCCAGCGGCTCGGCCCGGGCGTAGGCGTCGGCCGCCTTGCGGTACTCGCCCAGGGCGGCATACGAGCGTCCCAGCGTGCTCCAGCCCTTGGCGTCCTGCGGCGCCTTGGCCAGGCGTTCTTCGAGGGCGCGAATGCGTTCGCCCATTTGCTCGATCGCAGCCGCCGGGCTCAGGTCGCCCGCCGCGGCCAAGTCACCACGCAGCGCGTCCGGTGTGCCAACCTTCCAGTACACAGGCAATGCCAAGAGCGGAATGAAGAGAACCACCATCAGCACGGCGCGCCAGAATGGCGCCGTTGCGCGCGGACCCGGCACCGCTGCCGGCACCGTCACCACGGCCTCGAGCAGGCGGCGCGCCAGCGTGTCACGCGCTTGGGCAAACGCTTCCGGCGTGATCGCACCCGCCTGCAGCTGGCGCTGCAGAGCCGCATGCAGGGTCTGAAACCGGAGCGGATTGGACGGCATTTCCCGTCCGCGTGGCGGCCACAGCAACGGGCGCAGCACAATCAGACAGGCAGCCGCACACATGGCGGCGGCAATCGCGGCGAAAAGAATCACGGTTTCCGGGTCGCTTCTTTATGGTTGGCCGGAACCGGCTCTGCGACCGGCAAATCGTAGTCGTCGAAACCGGTGTTCTCGGTATCGTCATCGAGCGCCAGCCGGCGCCGCTGCCGCACGTAGAGTGCCAGC
>JAYTDE010000362.1:0-3564 GCA_043736195.1 Burkholderiales bacterium
TCAGAGGTGGCGCACCCAACAGAAGTATCGCGACCGTTCGCTGCCAGGATGCGCGCACCGAACCGCGCACCAAACCGCGCACCAAACCGCGCACCAAACAAAGGTCAGCCTTTTTCGGCGCCTCGTTTTTGTGGTCCTGCGGCGGGAACCATGTCCAGCATTCCTTCTTTCCCCATCAGGTCGGCCAGACTCGACTCCTCCAGCGAGTAAACGCCCCGCGAAGCCTTCCAGACAAGCGCCTTTTCCTGCAGCATCGACAAGGCGTTTTGAACGTTCGGAACATCCGCCCTGGTGTCGCCGCCGGGATCTGTCACTGCAAGCACCTTCGCATAGGCGTTGATCGTTTCAGCATCAAACGGCGCATAGTCCGCGCCACGTGCGGCCACCACACGCAACACCGCTGACTGCAGCGGCGTGAGGCTGTGGACCACCCTGAGCGTTTCGCGACTTCCCGCGTCGATTTCCTGGTTTACGGCGCGGGTGAATTTTTTCATTACCTGCGAAGGAACGAGTTCCAAGTCGAATCTCAAGGTATCGGCGGCGGCGCCAAGAATCTCTGGCCGAAATGCCGCCTTCTTGAATAGAACGAATGTTTTCCCGGGATCAAGCGGGCCGGGAAGGCTCGCGTGCTCGCAAAACCATTCCACATAGTCCTTGGAAAGCGACGGGAAACGGACCAAGGGTGCGCCGAAGAACGCCTGATCCCGGCCCGCCCTGAGCATCGCAAGCTTGTCCTGGTTGGAGCCGGTGGCCACCACCCGCAAGCCGAAATGCCGGCTGCTGTTGAGTTCATCGCGCGCCGCCTTCAGCTCAAACAAGGCTTCGTTGCCGCTCTCGGTGGTGATGGCATGCTGGGCCTCATCGATGATCACGACAATCATCTTTCGCGCCTCGTCCGACAACGCCGAAAAGGCGGCCACCAACGATATGCCTTGATTAAGGCCTGTCTTTTCAAGCGCGAACGACAGGCCCCCAACATTGACCCGGTCGACGCCGGCCGCCTTGGCAAGTCTGGCGATCACCCCTTCGTGCTTGTTCATTTCCTGCCTGACCGCGGCGGCGATAACATGGCCTGGTTCGGCTTTGCGGTTCTCCCACAGATCGGTGTAGATCACCAGGGCGCCTTGCGCTTCAAGTTCCGGCCACAGGTCTTCGCGCAGGAACGTCGACTTGCCGGTGCGCCGCGGCGCCGCCAGAAATAGCCCTGAGCTGGTTGAGGAGGCCGGTGCATCCAGCAGGATCTTGCGCGCGAAATCCATCGCTATTGCTTTTCGATGAAAGACAGCGCCCATCGCGACCTCCCTAGCGGTTTGATTTATACCGAATTATATTCGATTATACCCGCCGTCAAAACCCTGCATTTTGCCGTTTGATTTTTGCTGCGTGGCAGATTCTGTCGAATTTGCACAGCCGTTCATACCAACGTGCAGGTACTGATCGTCGAAGAACTCCGGCGCCTGCACGAGGGTGTCCTGGCGCGCTATGTCTCGCGACCGTCTGACTACGCGGCGTGGAAGGCGCTGCATGGGCATTGACGGACGCGGGTTCGATTCCGCTTGCGGAATTGAACTCGCCAAGGAAAGCAGGCCAGCTTGAACCACATTTCTCGTCACTCGGTGTTGCAGGGCACGAACACCTCGTTGGACAAGACTACAAATTGCGCGGTGGCCTGACAATCGTGGGATACTCTCCACCAGTAAACGCACCCTGCCACCGCTATGAACCGACCCGCGCGCAAACCCGTTTCCCCGCAAAATCCGCCTCAAGAACAAACCCCAGAATCGCTTTGGGACAAGCTCGACCAATTGAGCGCGTCAGTACCGCTTTCGGCATGGCGCAAGGTGCCGACCGATCTCGCAAGCAACGTCAAGCATTACCTGAATGGCCAGCCTATGCGCCAAACCGGTCGTTCATCCGGCAGGTAACCGATGCGCGGTGCGGTTTTCGCTGACACCGGTTTTTGGATTGCGCGCTTAAGCCCGCTCGATCAGTTGCATGCAAAGGCGCGCGATCTCAGTCAGGGTCTGAACACCAGACTGGTAGTCACCACAGAGCTGGTATTGGCTGAAACTCTGAATGCCTACTCCGCGCACGGCCCGTTTGTGCACGGCTTGGCGGTGCGGTTCGTTGACGCACTCGCGGCCGACCCCAAGGTTGAAATCATCAGCCAAACGCCAGCCCTGTTCGCCGCCGCCCTGACGCTATATCGCGAACGCGCCGACAAGTCATGGAGCCTGACTGACTGCATGTCGTTTTCCATCATGAAGACGCGCGGCATCAAATCCGCCTTGGCGCACGACCGCCATTTCGAGCAGGCCGGATTCAAAGCCTTGTTGCGCGGCTAGAACTACAAGCCGGCGCTAGACTTGGGAGCGCGTTTTTTGGGATGGACGCAAAACCGGACTGGATTTGTCGTAAAGGGTCTCAGGCGCGATATCAAGATTACCGGGCCAGCAGACGGTGTCGAAACCTACAAAGGCCTGTTGAAACAATCGCGGATCTTTCAACCGTTGAAATATGCCCTTCTCCAAATACGGACGGGCATCGAACACCCGCGTCTCGCCGGTATTGAATTCCAGTTGAAGATGAAAGTTATCAAGCGCCTTTACAGCAATCACAGATTCCATAAGCTCTTTCGGATTCACCGTAACGGGTCGATCGAGAACGGCGCCTGGCCGTTGACTGCCAGTTCCCAATCCGCCAATAGCGCATCGCGATGAATTTCGATCCACGCCTGCACCAAAGTCGTCTTGGCTGACGGAATGCTGCCCGCCAATAGAGTGCCATTCAGAATTGAAAAACTGGCATCCTGCCCCTGGTACTTGGCGTGGATATGCGGCTGGTGATGGCGTTCGTCGTCGAAAAAATAGAGATATATGACGATGCCATAGAACATGCTGATCGCGGGCATTTTCTCTTTTCAGAAAAACATAGCTGGCCAAATTGAAAAACCGCGCTCGAATAACGCTGAACAGTCGTTGCTCAATGATGCCAGCAGAAATTCCGGTTTGGGGGCGGACTCTAGAGTTTGTAGCCGGTTTCCGCGGTTTTGGCAACTGCGGAGAAAGGCAAAATGCCGGTTGGGGCATGCCACTTTCGCGCGATACACATCCCGTTCTCCGTCTTCGAAGGCCGGTCATGAATTTGCGCATTGAATACGAGCAAGAGACCGATGGTCGATGGCTCGCGGAAGTTCCGCAACTTCCTGGCGTCCTCCGCTATGGCCGAACAGCCGACGACGCGACGTCAATGGTGGAGGTGCTCGCTCTGCGCACGAAGGCCTAACGCCTCGAGCAGGGCGAATCGCGGCCGGATGTGGTGTTCGCTTTTCACGACAGGGAAGAAATTGGCCCTCGCATAGCAAAACACACCGGCATCACGCCAAACGACCATTGACCACCGCCGGCTGCCACTTGAGCGGGAAATGCATCTAGCCGGTATCGATGCATTTGTTTACCGTCGGCGCCCCGTTGCCAGCGTGTACTGGATCTTGTGGCTCACCCATAGAGTTCGTCCCGCGACCAGCCCCGCGTGCCTGTCGCCGTAGTCGCACGCAGCCGTGAC
>JAYTDE010000363.1:0-2244 GCA_043736195.1 Burkholderiales bacterium
GGTCGCCGCCGAAAACGCCAAATTCTCGTATCCGGAAGCCATGCTGGGTTTCACCGGCGGCATGATCGCCGGCCTGGCGGCGCGCATTCCGCACAAGCTGGCGATGGAAATGATCCTCCTGTGCCGCACCTGGGATGTGAAGCGCGCCTATGAGGCGGGGCTGGTCAACCAGGTGGTGCCGGTCGGGCAGCAGGTCAGCGCGGCGCTGGCGATGGCGCGCGAGATGACCAGCATGTCGCCCAAGGTGCTGACCACCCTCAAGCGCTTTGTGACTGAAGGCGTACTGGCGCAGGGGCCGTCGGAGCGCATGGCGCGCGCCGGGCGCGATCTGGGGCTGGTGCGCGACAGCGAGGATTCGAAGGAGGCGCTGGCTGCATTCAAGGAAAAGCGCAAGCCGCGCTTCACCGGCAAGTGAGAGGGCGGGGCGCAAACGGGAGAACGGCATGATGCGATCGACACCAATACTGGGCGCACTGCTGGCCAGCCTGTGCATGGCGGCCGGCAACACAAGCGATGCACAGCCGGTGTGGCCGAGCCAGCCTTTGAAGCTGGTGGTGCCTTACCCCGCAGGCGGCAACGCTGACGCCATCGGCCGGTTGGTGGCCACCCGGCTGGCGACGGCGCTCAACCAGAGCATGGTGGTCGAAAACCGCGCCGGCGTCGGCGGTACCATCGGCGCCGAAGCGGTGGCGCGCGCTGCCGGCGATGGCGGCACTTTCCTGCTGGCGCCGGTGGCGATTCTCGCCATCACCCCGCATTTGCGCCGCGTTCCTTATGACCCGGAAGCCGACTTGCTGCCGGTGGCGATGCTTTCCAGCAGCTATGGCCTGGTGGCCGCGCGCAAGGATTTGCCGGCCGGCAGCATGCAGGAGTTCATCGCGCTGGCGAAGAGAGAGCCCGGAAAATTCAGCTTCGGCTCGGCCGACACCGCTACCGCCACCCACATCACCGGCGAGATCGTGCACCTGAAGGCCGGCATCAAGCTGCTGCATGTGCCTTACAAGGGCTCCGGCGACGCGCTCACCGACCTGCTGGGTGGGCGCATCGATCTGATGTACGACCCGGTGGCGCTGGCGCAGGCGCGTAGCGGCAACGTCAAGCTGTTGGCAGTCACCAGTGCGGTGCGCCTCCATTGCTGCCCAACGTGCCGACCTTGCGCGAGATCGGCCTCGAGATTCCGGCCGGCAGCTGGTTCGGCGTGTTCGCGCCCAAAGGCACGCCGCCGCAGGTGATCGCCCGCATGGCCGGCGAGATCGAGAAAATCATTGCAGCGGCGGACGCACGCGAGCAGATGCTCAAGTTCAGCCAGTACCCGGATTTCCGCGGGCCGCAGGCCTTTGCGCGCCAGGTGCAGGATGACCGCGCGTTCTTCAAGGACCTGATCGACAAGACCGGCATCAAGGCTGAGTAAAGCCCGCCACGCCCGCGTGAAGCTGGCCGCCGGTGCGGTTGTGCCCAGGCATCGCGCGGGTAAAATTCGGCCATGCAAAAACCTGTGTACCGCGCCGATTGCCGTGCCTGCCCGCGTCTGGCCAAGTTCCTGGATCAGGTCAAGGCCGATCACCCGGCCTACTTTTGCAAGCCGGTACCACCCTTCGGCGCGGCCAATGCGGCGTTGGTGATCGTGGGCCTGGCGCCGGGCATGCATGGTGCGAATCGCACCGGCCGCCCCTTCACCGGCGATCATGCCGGCCACCTGCTGTATGCGACGCTTGAGAAATTCGGCTTCTCAAGTGGCAACTTCTCTCCCGATGGCGCTGACAACCTGCGCTTGAGTGATTGCCGCATCAGCAACGCGGTGAAATGCCTGCCGCCGGACAACAAGCCCGACACGGCGGAAATCGCGCGCTGCAATCCCTACCTGGCGGCCGATCTGGCGCAGCCCGGCATGCGCGTCGTGCTGGCGCTGGGCCTGATCGCGCATGGTGCTGCGCTGACCGCGCTGGGACTCAAAAAATCGCACTGCAAGTTCGTGCATGCGGCCGAGTATGGTTTGCCCGGCGGCGTGACGCTGGTCGACAGCTATCACTGCAGCCGCTACAACACCAACACGCGACGCCTGACGCCGCAAATGTTCGAGGCGGTTTTCGCACGTGCGCGCGCGCTCGTCGACCAATGATCGGTGAGCCGCAGGCTGAGCCGGAGACAGCGCCGGCACCCGCAAGAGAGGCGCCAGACGACGCGCCGACGCCGCTACCGGCGATTCCCTTCGATGTCGCCGAGTTCCTGAAGAACTGCCCCGGC
>JAYTDE010000364.1:0-9719 GCA_043736195.1 Burkholderiales bacterium
AAAATGCCGCCGATGCCGAAGCCGATCATGAGGCCGGCATAAGGCAGCGAGGCATCGGCGCGCGCCACGCCGAATTCCGCCTGTACCGCCGGCAGCACCACCGCTGTCAGGTACATGCAGCCGCCACCGATGGTCATCAGCAGCAGGGTCACCGTAAGCCGCATCACCGCGTAGGGCGAGTCGGCCAGGGATGCGTCGGTCGATGCGGCGCGAGGCGCATGGCTGGGCTGGCCGGCGCTTGCCGGCGTGGTGCCTCTGTCGGGCATGTGTGTCTCCTTGCCCTTGAGGGTACCATCGCCGGCCGCCCTGCGGCCAAGGCAAGCTCAGGCGCGCAGGAAGGCCGGGGTTTCGGCCGCGCTTGCAGTCACCGCCGCTGCCGCGGCTTCGGCGCGGCGCTGGGCCAGGGCTGCGGACAACACCGACGGGCGCGGCAGCACTGCGGGGGCCGGCAGGCTGGTGCCGTGACCACCCGCGTTCGAAAACGGCCGGGTGGCTGGATTGGAGTTAACTACCGGTTGCGGATTCGCCGCGGCACTCACCGCCTGCGCGGCGGCGTTCTGTGCCTCGAGTACCGCATCGATCCAGGTGCAAATGCGCTGCCATTCCAGCAGGAAACCCTCAATCGCGCGATTGCGCGGAAAGTCGAACACCGACATGCCCTGCTCCAGGCAGCGCGCGTAGACCTGCGCTTCCTTGATGGTGCCCAGATGCTCAAGCCCCTCACCGTCGGCCCAGGCTTCAAGCAGGGCGGCGTTGCGGGTGCGACCGTCGATGCGCATGCCGATACCGGCCAAGCGGCACTTGCCCGTCTGCACCCGCGGATAGGTACGCAACTCCTTGATGCACTCGGCCGCGGCTTGGCGATCAAATAGCGAAGGTGTCGAGGGGATCAGGATCGCATCCGCATACAGCGCCACTTTCATCAGGCCCACGCCCTGGAACCCGCCCGGGGTATCGAGCACCACATGCTTGACGCCCGCCGGCGGACGCGCGAAGTTGCGCTCGTCGATGGTCCAGCCGTGGATCGGCGGCCGCCCCTCGGGGCGCAGGTTAAGCCACAGGCGCGACGACTGCTGGCGATCGACGTCACCCAGCATCACCTCAAAACCGCGATCGGCGAGATAGCTTGCCAGGTGGGTGGCAAGCGTGGACTTGCCGGAACCGCCCTTGCGATTGACCACTGCGATGACCGCCATGAAACCAGGCTCCGGGTTGGATATTCGCGCAGGCTTGCCGTCACGCTTGCCAACGGTTTGCGCAACAACTTATGCGCAACCTTAGCAAATAATCCTAACCCTATGGTCAAAAAGGGATTTTTTGTTGTTTCAAGACAACAGTCGGACCCGCCGCCGTGCCGCTCATTCCGCCGTCAATTTTGAATCCCGCACCAGCCGCACCCAGAACTTGGCATCCTCGGCGACAAACGCGGCGAATTCCTCCGGCGACTTCGAGCCGGTGGTCTCGGTGCCCTCGCGCGCCAGGGCCTGCCTGACCTCGGGTAGCTGCAGCACACCCTGGGTGGCCTCGTGCAGGCGCCTGATCGCCGCCACCGACGTGCCGACCGGGAAGAAGAATCCGTACCAGAACGATATCTCGTAGTCCGGCAACCCGGCCTCGCGCATGCCGGGGATGTGTGGCACCAGCGGCGAACGCTCGCGACTGGTGACCGCCAGCGCGCGCAGGCGCTTGGCTTCCACCAGCGGCAAGACGGAGGGCGGCGTGCCGAAAGTGACCTGGGTGTCGCCAGCCACCACCGATTGCATCGCCGGGCTGCCGCCCTTGAATGGCACATGCACCATTTCGACTTGCGCCAGCTTGGAGAACAGCACCGCCGACAAATGCGGCGCCGAGCCGTTGCCGGAGGAGGCATAGTTGAATTTGCCCGGCACCTTCCTGGCCGCCGCGATCAGTTCGGTGATGCTGCCTATGCCCAGCGCAGGATTGACCGCCACCACCAGCGGCGAACTCGATACGCGCGTCACCGGCAGAAGATCGCGTGCGCTGTAGCCAAGCTTGGGATTGACCGCCGGATTGACCGAGATCGAAGACGGGCTGGCGATCAGGATGGTGTAGCCATCGGGCGCCGAGCGGGCCACATGTTCGGCCGCGATCGAGGAGCCGGCACCGGCGCGGTTTTCAATCACCACCGCCTGGCCCAGACTGCGCGCCAGCGGCTCCGACAAGGCGCGCGCCACATAGTCGGCGGCACCGCCGGGCGCAAAACCCACCACCAGCCTGACCGGCTTGGCCGGCCAGCTCTGCGCCTGCGCAAGCACGCAGCTTGCGCAAGTCATCAATGCAACGGGTGCAATCCAGCGCAGGGCTTTCACACTAAATTCCTTCGGGGTGGGGGTTGTGTAGCGACCATGCGGCTTAAGTCCAGACCGTCCTCGGCCAACTTTACCAGCGCGTGCAGGGCACGGTTCACCGGCGTATCGACACCCAGCGCGGCGCCGCGCGTGGCCAGGAAGCCGTTCAGGTGATCGATCTCGGTGCGCTTGCCGCGCGCCAGATCCTGCGCGGTCGACGAGGTCGCCTCAGGCATGGAGGCGGCGAGCCCGAGCGCGATTTCGACCCAGTCACCAGAGGGCATGCTCACCGCGGAAGCCCGCGCCACCGCAAGTACTTCCAGCACTACCACGCGCATCAGCGCACGCGTTTCCGCCAGGGCGGTCAGGCGCTTGTAGCGGGCACGGCCGAGCGCCGAGATCGCGTTATAGGTGCAGTTGATCAGAAGCTTGCCCCACAGCTCGCCCTCCACGTTGTCGGAAACACGGCACGGCACCTGTGCCGCCTCAAACCAGGCCGCCAGGCGCGCCAGCTGCGCCGCCGTCGGCGCCGACATCGCACCGCGCAGGCTACCTATCACCAGGTCACCGCGCCCGGTATGCCGCAGATGACCCGGTCCGGCCATCGCACAGGCCACGTAAACCACCGCCGGCACCACCGGGCAGGTGACTTCGGCGGCGATGCGTTGCGGATTGTCGACGCCGTTCTGCAAGGCCACCACGAGCGCACCGGGGCTGACCAGCGGCGCTATTTCGCGCGCCACCGCGCTCGTGTCGGTGGACTTGACGCAGAACAACACCAGCTGCGCATCGCGCACCGCCGCGCTGTCGGTGCTCGCCGCCACTGGTATCTGCTCGCGGAAATTCAGGCCGTCGAAACGCAGGCCGTCGCGCCGAATCGCCTCGACATGCGCGGCGCGACCGATCAGCGTGACCGGCGCACCCGCCCGCGCCAGCATGCCGCCGTAATAACAGCCGACCGCGCCGGCCCCCATGACGGCCACCTGCGGCCATTGTTCATGCGCTTTCATCGATTCAACCCGGTCAGGCAATTCGTGCATCTCGTGGTGCGGCTGATCGCCGCGGCTGCGAAGGGTAGCCGATTTCCTGAAGCGGCAGGGGCGCGTCGGCATGCAGCACAGGAGTGCCCCGCACCCCCTTCGCCGAAGTGCCACAATCAGGCTTCGCATGCAAGAACGCGAGGTAAAGCATGAGTCAATCCGGCGACAGTACCCACGAAGTGGCGCCGATCACCTTCTATTACGCTTCGGGCTCGCCGTTTTCCTGGAAGGTGTGGCTGGCGCTCGAACACAAGAGGCTCGCCTACATACCCTGGCAGCTTTCGTTCGACGCCGGCGACCTGCGCGCACCCGGCTACGCCAACATCAATCCGCGGCGCCGAGTTCCGGTGATCGTCGATGACGGCTTCACCCTGTACGAATCGGCGGCCATCATCGATTACCTCGAGGATCGTCATGCCGGATCGGGTGACCCGCTGTGGCCGCGCGAGGTGCGGCAGCGCGCGCTGGCACGGCGCGTCGCCGCCGAGGCCGCTGCCTACGTGCACCAGCAGGTCAACACCCTGGTGGTGCAGCTACTGTCGCCCGCGGCGGCCGGACCCGAGGCTGCGCTGGTGGCTGGCGCGCGCGCGCAACTGGCGCTGGAGCTTGAATTGATCGCCCTGGCGGTCAGCGGCCCCTTTATCGCCGGTGACATGCCCTCGGCTGCGGATTACGCGCTATACCCGCTGCTGGCACTGCTCGGCCGCATCGACGCCCGATTGCCGGGGCAGGACCTGCAGTCTCTGCTGCCGGAGCGCCTGCGGGCCTGGATGGCGAACGTCGCCGACCTGGCGTATTTCGAGCGCACCTACCCGCCGCACTGGAAGGCATGAATCCGCGCGCCCGGGAAACACTGAACCGGTCCGCAGGCGGCGCAGGCCGCTCCCACGAGTCGCGCCGCCGAGACACTTGTTTCGACCATCCGTATGCCGAGGCTTGATCCGGCGTTTTCCCGGTGCGGCGTGCCGGCCTCAGGCGCGTGGCACCTCATGCAACAGCGCGGGGTCGTTGTTGCGCGGACTGTTGACGCGGTTCGATACCGGCCAGGCGATCATCAGTTCGTCCGCATAGGGCTTGAGACACGCCGCCGCCTCGTCCGCGCTGCCGGCAAGCCAGGCTTGATGGCTGCTCCGCTCGAGGATCGCCGGCATCCGTTCGCGCGTATTGTGGATTGCCGCCATCATGCGATTGGCCGGCAGCGTGATCAGGGTACAGGATTCGACCACCGTCCCGTCGGCCGCGATGGAAGCATCCCACAGGCCGGCCATGCCAAAAATTTCCTGGTCGCCGATGCGGATCAACCACGGCTGTTTGGCCGGCTTGCCGTGCGCGCCCGGCACCACCTGCCACTCGTAGAAGCCGTTGGCGGCAACCATGCAGCGCTGCCCGCGACGCCATGGTGCGCGATAGCTTGGTGCTTCGCGAATGCGTTCGAGCGTGGCGTTGATGGTGCTGTATTTGGGCGCCACGCCCTTGGCCCAAAAGGGAATCAGGCCCCAGCGCAGGGCCGCCAGCGCAGGCACGCCGTCGGCACCACGCCGCACTACCGGCACCTGCTGCGTCGGTGCGACGTTGTAGTTGACGCGATTGAACGGACTCGGCGCGTGGCGCAGGTTCCAGTGCCGCTCGATGTCGGCGGCTTCGGGCGATACGTATCTTCCACACATGCGCCCAAGTGTGCCACGAGCGCGCGCCGCCGTCGCACACGCGCCTGCGCGGCGCCTTTTGGTACCCTGCACCCATGATCCGCTTCTTGCGCGCAAGCGCTATTTTCTTTCCGTGCGTCCGTCAGTCAGCCTGATCGGCGCCCCCACCGACATCGGCGCCGGCACGCGCGGCGCCGGCATGGGGCCCGAAGCTCTGCGCGTTGCCGGCCTGTGCGGCGCGTTGCGCGCCCGCGGCCTTGAGGTCAACGACCGCGGCAATCTGGCAGGCCCGCCCAACCCGTGGGCCGCAGCCGTGGATGGCTACCGGCATCTGGCCGAAGTCGCAGCCTGGGCGCGCGCGGTGCACACCGCCGTATGGTCCGAACTGGCAGGCGCATACCTGCCGATCCTGATGGGTGGCGACCACTCCCTGGCGATCGGATCGATCAGCGCCGTCGCCGGATTTTGCCGCCAGCGGCAACGCCCGCTGCGCGTGCTGTGGCTGGATGCGCATGCCGATTGCAACACCAGCAGCATCACGCCCAGCGGCAATCTGCACGGCATGCCGGTGGCCTGCCTGGCCGGCCATGGCCCGCCGGAACTGCGTGCGATCGGCGGCATCACGCCCGCATTCGATCCGCGCTCGCTGCGGCTGATCGGGGTTCGCAGTGTCGATGAAGGCGAGAAGCGCCTGGTGCACGACCTCGATCTCGAGGTATTCGACATGCGCTACATCGATGAGATGGGCATGCGCCCGACCATGGAACGGGCGCTCTCGGACATGACCGACGACACCCACCTGCACGTGAGCTTCGACGTCGATTTTCTCGACCCCGAGATCGCCCCCGGCGTGGCTACCACCGTGCGCGGCGGCCCCAGCTATCGCGAAGCGCAATTGTGCATGGAAATGATCGCCGACAGCGGACGTCTCGCATCACTCGACGTGATGGAACTCAATCCCGCCTTCGACTTGAGGAATCGCACCGCGATCCTGGCGGTGGACCTGATCGAAAGCCTGTTCGGCAAATCCACGCTGATGCGCAAATGATGCAGGTGTCGCCAGCGCGCACGCAACCCGGCTTCACGCTGCTCGAAATGCTGGTGGTGCTGGGCATGGTGGCGATCCTCTCGCTGATTGCCCTGCCTTCTTACCTGGACCGTATCGTGCGCCAGCAGATCGAGGCCGCACTGCCCCTGGCCGACGTAGCCAAACGACCGCTCGCCGCCGCCTGGGCCCTGACCCAGGTCTTTCCGGTCGACAACGCAGCTACCGGCCTGCCGCCCGCCGACCGTATCGTCGGCAACCAGGTCAGTGCCGTGGCAGTGCAGGATGGCGCGATTCACCTGACCTTCGGCAACACCGTGGCCACCTCGCTCAAGGGCAAGATCCTGACCATCCGCCCGGCGGTGGTTGAAGACGCACCGATCGTGCCGGTGGCCTGGGTCTGCGGCAACGCCTCTGTGCCCGACAGGATGACCGTGAAGGGCGACAACCGCACCAGCGTACCAAACGTGTTTCTGCCGCTGGAATGCGCGGCGCGCAAACGCTGACGCGCGTTCACACTCTCAAAAAAACTCCTGCAACAAAAAAGCTTCGAGCTTGGCCGTATCCGACGCGCGTGCCGAGAGGCTGACGTTGCGCCCGGCGCGGCGCGACTCCCACACAAAGTCGCCATTCTCGTGCTCACGGATGATCACGATCATCTTGCGCACCACGGCAATCCGCATGTCGGGGTTGTTGCCCTTGCGCACCTCGACCAATTGGGTATTGTTGCGCCCCATATCCTTGTTCCAGCCGAAGAACATGAATTCGGCATCCTCGTAGCCAATGCGGCGGATCTGGAACACCCCGCCGCCGCGTCTTGAATTTTCGCCTGGCGCCGGCGCACGCAGCGAACCCAGATTGGCAGCAATATTGCGATCACGCTTCGCATTTTCATCCTCGCCCGCGATCGGCTGCGGCTCGCTGATCTGCTGGCCCGGTACAGCAGGCACGGCGCCCGCACGGGCGCGCCGCCGCGCCTCGATTTGCGCCGCCATGTCGGACTGCTCCGACTGAGCCTGCGGCGCGGCGGGCGCAGGCATCGGCATCAGGGGCGGTGTGCGCTCCGCCAGCGGGGGCGCGGGCGGCCGCACCGGCGGCGCCGCAGGGACCGGCTTTGGTGGCGCGGCCTTGCTCTGTGGTGCGGGCACTACCGGCGCCACCGGTGCGGCTGGGCGCGCCGCCGGCGGCGCCGGCCCCGGCCGCGGCGCAATGCGTGCGCTCAGTTGGCCGGTGGTCGCTCCCTTGGTTTGGTCTCCCGGACTGGGCGGCAGGATCGGCAAACGCCATTGCCACAGGATCCCAAGGTGCAGCAACAATGACAGCAACAGCGCCGCCCAAATAACGGGAATGCGCAGTTCGTCACGACGGAAGGCGGAATCGGCGATCGACAAGCGGGTAAGGGCCAAATCAGACCAGGTTGCGTATTGTCGGGGATTGGGGCTGGCGCATGGCGCCGGTCCATGTATGCCGGCAACCGCGGTGCTTCGCGGAAAGAATCCCGGTGCGCGCCGTTACACTGCGAATACCAGGTTGTCGCGTGCCGCTGTTCAGCAGTTGCGAGAAGTATCGTGGCCGCAACCATGGCCAGGTTCTTGTCGCCAACTTTCACAGCTTTTGAAACCGCAACGACGCCAACAACCGAGCATTCGCCGAGGTCCGGACTTGAATTCGTTTCGTCATTTATTCGCCGGCCTCGCAGCCTGTTTGATCGCTGCAGGCTGCACCGAGCAGGCCTCGCATGCGCAACTGCGCGACGCCGCGCTGCCGGAACTGCTTGGCGCGCATCGCCTCACCTACCGCGGCACGCACAGCGGCGGCCACCTGCTTTCGCCCGACGGCAACAAGATCGCCTGGATCGGCCCCTCATGGTGGCGCGCAACCCTGTTTGTGCGCGATCGCTTGAGCGGACAGGTGCGTAGCTGGCGCGCGCCCGGTGCGGTGCAATGGACCGGCGACAGCCGCCGCCTGCTCTTCCTGCAAGACCGCAGCGGCACCGAGAATCCGCACGTCTACATGATCGACACCGAGTCATCCGCCGCCGCCGTCGACCTGACTCCGTATCCAGGCATCAAGGCCGCGATTCACCAGTTAAGCGAGGCCGATCCGAAAAAAGTACTGGTCACGCACAACCGGCGCAACCCGAAACTCTTCGATCTGTACAGCATCGACCTTGAAACCAGCCGCGAGACCCTGGTCGCGCGCAACCCGGGCGATGCGGTAGCACCGATCACGCTGGACAACGGCACGCTCCGCGGCTGGCAGAAATCGCGCGAGGCGCACCGCACGCCCGAGCAAAAAAGCCAGCCGCAGGCCGACCGCGCGCCGGAACTCAAGAAGCGCCAGGATGGCAGCGTGCAGGTCCTTGGGCCCACGCCGCAAGAGCGGGTGGTGTGGGCATTGTCGAACCGCGGCCGCGATCGCAGCGCACTGGTGGCGCTGCATCTTGGTCCGGGCTGGGAGCGTGTCGAATTCGAGGACTCGCAGGTGGATGTCAGTGGTGCCGCCATCAGCCGGGTCACGCGCATGCCGCTGGCGGTTTTCGCCTGGCCCGGGTATCCGCGTGTCGAATTCCCGGATGCCAGATTCAAGGCCGACTTGGGCCCGCTGATCGAGCGCTACCAGGGGCGCCCCTTCGGCTTCGAGTTGATCAGCAGCGATCGCACGGAGCAGCAGGTGATCGTCAGCTTCTCGACCTCCACCGGCGGCGAAACCTTCCTGCTCGACCGCACACGCGGGTCGCATGAACTGCTGGCAAAGAGCGTGCCGCAAGACATGGAAGCCATGCTCGCACCGATGCAGCCGGTGACCATTGCCGCGCGCGACGGCCTGGCCTTGCCTGCCTACCTGATGCTGCCGCGCGGGGTCGAACCCAAGGGCCTGCCGCTGGTGCTGATGGTGCATGGCGGCCCATGGGCCCGCACTGCCTGGGCCGATCCGTTCCGCTCCGATGATGCCGCGCGTGCGCAGTTCCTGGTCAACCGTGGCTATGCCGTGCTGCAGGTGGACTTTCGCGGATCGACCGGCTATGGACGCGAATTCTACAAAGCCGGCATGGGTGAGTTTGCCGGGCGCATGCAGGATGATCTTCTGGATGCGGTCGAATGGGCCAAGGCGCGCGGCATCGCCGACCCGGCGAAGATCGCCATCATGGGCTTCAGCTATGGCGGCTACGCTGCCTTGACCGCGCTCACTGCGACCCCGAAAACCTTCGCCTGCGGCATTTCGATCGGCGGGCCCACGGATTTGCCTTCCCTGATCGAGAACTTCCCGCCCTACTGGACGGTAGACCTCACTAACTGGTACGACTTCGTCGGCAACCCGAAGAACCCGGCAGACCGCGCCGAGATGACGCGGCGCTCGCCTTTGACGCATGCCGCGAAACTGGAGCGCCCGGTACTGATATTGCACGGCGAACGTGACGTGCGGGTCAGGATCGATCAGTCGCAACGGATGGCAGAGGCGCTTGCCAAAGCCGGCAAACCGGTGCGCTTCGTGCCGATTCGCCAGATGGGGCACAGCCCGGGCTGGTGGGCGCATCAGTACCAGGTAATGCGCGAAAGCGAAACATTTTTGCAAGGCTGCCTGGGTGGACGCGCGGTGCGTTTCGACTGGTTCGATCCGCTAGTGTGGTTGTGGACGCGGATTTCCGGCTGACCTCGCGTGCCGCTCTTGGTTCGCC
>JAYTDE010000365.1:0-6159 GCA_043736195.1 Burkholderiales bacterium
TGGCGATGGCCTGCGGCTGTCTGGCCCACGCTGCTTCTAGCGCATCCCGCAAGCCGTGCTGTGCGCCCTGGGCGAACGTCAGCGTTGAGGCGCAAGCAAGAATGACTGTACTAAAAGCCGCCAGCCAGGGCGCGGCGAATCGGATACCCATCGGGTTTTCTCCACGAAAAAATCAAACAACATGGGAGATACCGGCGGAAGCCGTGCGCGATCAGGGCACCGAAAGCATCCGGGCCATCACTTCAGGGCAAGCATTTTCCGCCGCTTACGCGGCGCGCCAATTGGGGCGGTCGGGCGCGCCGGGCGGCGGCACAGGGAAAGGAGGCAAAACGAAGTACGGCAGGGCATCAGCCGCAGCGCCCATCCGCACCAGCGCTTCCGTGCCCGGAAGCGTGGTGGCGGTGTGGCATACCGAGCAATCGGGATGTGCCGCGCCGGTGTCGGCGGGCTTGCTGGAATCGACCGGGGTATTGTGTTCATGCTCGTGATGCCCCGGGTGCGCGGACTGGCTCGATTGCGCCGGTTCATGCTTGCAATAGACGCTGACCGCGGCCCAGGTGAGCTGCGTCGGCATCCAGGCCAGCAGGAAAATGATCAGGAATTTGCGCACGGGCGGATTGTATTGAGGCGCGGGATTCTGTGCAACAGTGACTTTAGACCGGACCGCGGCGAATTCGTTCCACGTTGCGGTTCACCGACTGGCGAATCAGGTTTTCGAACAGCCAGCGCTTGATGCCGCGCAGGTTGGTGCCGTGCGCGGCATAGAACGCATCCGGGCTGTCGTATACCCCGAAATCGCGCACAATGCCTTCCTTCTGGATGTAGGTGTTGCCGCCGTTCCATTCGACCTGCGGCCGCTGCAGGTCCGAGGTGGCCGCGCCGAAGCCGCAAAACGATTTGCTGTCTTTGAAGCGGCGCTTGAGGCTGCCCAGGTAAGCGGCATCCAGAATGAATCCCTCGAGCTCGACCCAGCGCTCGCCGAACCGCACCTCGACCCAGCCGCGCGCGGCGATCGGTGATTCGATGCCAGGGTGATTGAAGTCGAGCAGAGAGGTAGGCTGGAAAAGATTGGAGTCCATCATGACGCTGCTTGTTCCGCGGTTCAGTTCGAGCCGCGCGGGCGCAGCAACCGCATGCCGTTGAACACCACCAGCAGGCTGGCACCCATGTCGGCGAACACCGCCATCCACAGCGTGGCCTGGCCGGCGATGGCCAGCACCAGGAAGATCAGCTTGATGCCCAGCGCCAGGGCGATGTTCTGCTTGAGCACCG
Organism: Burkholderiales bacterium; assembly: GCA_043736195.1. Lineage (GTDB taxonomy): Bacteria > Pseudomonadota > Gammaproteobacteria > Burkholderiales > JAEUOS01 > JAEUOS01. The sequence goes on from JAYTDE010000365.1 coordinate 1,273, forward strand.
CGGCGGTGGCCCGGCTCAAGCGGATGAACTCCGGGATCTTGCGCAGATCGTCGTCCATCAGCGCGACGTCGGCGGTTTCGATCGCGGTATCGGTACCGGCCGCGCCCATTGCAAAGCCGATGCTCGATTTCGCCAGCGCGGGAGCGTCGTTGATACCGTCGCCCACCATGCCCACCGTGCCGTAGGCGCGCAATTCCGCCCCGATCGCGGCCAGCTTGTCTTCCGGCATCTGGTCGCCGCGCGCATCGTCAATGCCAACTTCCCTGGCGATCGCCGTCGCGGTGTGGGAATTGTCGCCGGTCAGCATCAGGGTGCGCACACCCAGCGCGTGCAGGTCGGCAAGCGCCGCCTTGCTAGTTTCGCGCACCCGGTCCGCCACCGCCAGGATGCCCAGCACGCGCGCGCCACGGGTCACGATCACGGCTGTCTTGCCTTGCTTTTCGAGGGTTTCGAGGCTGGCTTCAAGCGAGGCTGAGCACAGGCCCAGTTCTTCGATCAGCCGATGGTTGCCGAGATGGTGGACCACCCCAGCGATGTCGCCGCGCACGCCGCGCCCGGTGAGCGCGACGAAGCCGCCGACTTCAGCTATCGCCTGATTGGCGCCGCTTTGGGTCAAGCGGCGCGCGATGGCGCGCGAAACCGGGTGATCCGAGCGCGCCGCGAGCGCGGCCGCCGCGATCAGGGCGACATTCGCGGCGCTGCCATCCCATCCGATCAGGTCGGTGACGGCGGGCTTGCCCTCGGTGATGGTGCCGGTCTTGTCCAGCGCCAGGGATTTGATATGACGGCCGAGCTCCAGGTAGACGCCGCCCTTGACCAGCATGCCACGCCGCGCCGCCGCCGCCAGTGCGCTGACGATGGTGACCGGGGTGGAGATCACCAACGCGCACGGGCAGGCGATCACCAGCAGCACCAGTGCCTTGTAGATCCAGTCGACCCACGGTTGAGCAAAAGCCAGCGGCGGCACCAGGGCCACCAGTACAGCGATCACCAGCACAGCCGGAGTGTAAATGCGCGCGAACCGGTCGACGAAGCGCTGGGTCGGCGCTCGGCTGCCCTGGGCTTCCTCCACCGCCTTGATGATGCGTGCCAGTGTCGATTGGCCGGCCGCCGCGGTGACGCGATATTCGAACGACCCGCTCTCGTTGATCGAACCTGCGAACACGGGGTCGCCGGGCCCTTTGTCGACCGGCATGCTTTCGCCGGTGATCGGGGCCTGGTTGACGGCGGATTGTCCGAGGACGACTTCGCCGTCGAGCGGTAGGCGTTCGCCCGGTTTGACCCGCACCAGCATGCCTGCCGCGACCGCCGCGACCGGCATTTCCTTCCAGGCGCCGTCAGCTTGTCGCACCGTCGCCGTCTCGGGCGCGGCTTCCATCAGCTTGCGGATGGCGTTGCGGGCACGGTCGAGCGATAGCGCCTCGATCATCTCGGCGATCGAGAACAGCACCATCACCATCGCCGCTTCGGGCCACTGGCCGATGATCACCGCGCCGGTGACGGCGATCGCCATCAGGGCGTTGATGTTGAGATTGAAGTTGCGCAGCGCGATCAAGCCCTTCTTGTAGGTTTCGAGACCGCTGGCGGCGATTGCGACCAAGGCGAGCAACATCACCGGCCACGACGCATCCTGCCCGGTGCTCCAGGCGACGGTCTCGGCGGCGATCGCGGCGACCCCCGCGATACCCATCAGCACCCATTGGCGCTGGCTGATGGCCGGTGCGTCGGCTATGCTGGTGCCGGAGCCGGTCGCAGCCTCCGCAAGCGGCTCGGCGTGCATGCCGATATCGGCCAGCGCCAGCTCGATGGTCGCAGTGCCCGCCAGCGTGTGTCCGACCGTAAGCCGGCGTTGCATCAGGTTGAACTCCAGCCTGAGCACGCCTTCGAGCTTGCCAAGCCGGTCGCGGATCAGGGTTTCCTCGGTCGGGCAATCCATGTTCCCGATCCGGTACTCCGCCGTGCGTCCGATCACCGGCGCCTGCGTGGGGGCTTCAATTGGCTTCTTCATGGCCGTGCCTCTTTCGATATTCTCTACGAGTAGCAGGATTAAAAACCCTGTAGTTGCTACAGAGTCAAGGTTTAATATGGCGATTTGCCGCTTGAGGTGGAGAAAGCAATGAAAATCGGGGAACTCGCCAAATCGACCGGCACGCCGGTGGAAACCGTGCGCTTTTACGAACGCGAGGGCCTGCTACCGGCGCCGGCGCGCTCGGAAAGCAATTACCGTCAGTATGGCGCCGCTCATGGTGAGCGGCTGGGCTTCATCCGCAATTGCCGCTCGCTCGACATGGCCCTGGACGAAATTCGCGTATTGCTGCGCTTTCGCGATGCGCCGGCCGACAATTGCGCCGGCGTCAATACGCTGCTCGACGGGCACATCGTCCACGTGGCCGACCGCATCGCCGAGCTGCAAGTGCTGGAGAAGCAGTTGCGACGCCTGCGCACCCAGTGCCGCAAGGTCGAGGTGGCCGCGGACTGCGGCATTCTCGGCGAGCTATCGAAGCGCGCGCCACGCGGGGGTCAAACCGTCGCCGCCGCCGTCGCCCATCCGCGCGGAAGCCACCGCATCGGTGGCGCATGAGCGTCGCCATGGAGTCGCGGCGGCCAGCCACTTCGGGCTGCGCGGGTAGGCGCGAAGGCCGAGGCCCATGACGACGCCACAACATGCGCTGCCGGCGCTGCGCGGTGGCCTGATCGCCCTCGCCGCCGCGCTGCTGTTCGGAGCGAGCACGCCGCTGGTGCAGCAGTTCGGCGCCGGCGTCAGCAGCTTCTGGACCGCGGCGCTGCTTTACGCCGGCGCGGCGCTGGCTGGTGGCTTGTCCTTGCGTCCGGCGGCACGCGAGGCCCAGCTGCGCAGGTCCGACTTGCCGCGCCTGTTGGCGATGGCCGCCTGTGGCGCGGCACTTGGGCCGGTGTTGCTGGCCTGGGGGCTGGCGCATACCAGCGGCACCGGCGCTTCCCTGATGCTGGCGCTCGAAGCGGTATTCACGGCCTTGCTCGCCCGTGCCATCTACGCCGAGCAGCTGGATCGCCGCGTGATGCTCGCCATGGGTTTGATCACTGCGGGCGGCGTGGTGTTGATCCTGGACCATGGCCAGGCGAGCGGGAGCGCCTACCTGCCCGGATTGCTGGCTGTCCTCGGTGCGACCGCCGCTTGGGGTCTGGACAACACGCTGTCGCGCGGTGTTGCCGAGCGCGACCCGGGCCAGGTCGTGCTGCTCAAATCGATCCTGGGTGTGTTGGCCACCTGCTGGTTTGCGATGGCGTTCGGCCAGCCGTTTCCGGCGCTGGAACCGGCGGCCGCCCTGTTCACCATTGGCGCGGTTGGCTACGGCCTCAGCCTGCGCTTTTATCTGCTTGCGCAGCGCGAGTTCGGTGCTGCGCGCACCGGCTCGGTGTTCGCGTTCGCGCCGTTCATCGGGGCGGGTATCGCCTTCGCGCTCGATCCGCGCGGCGCCTCGATCTGGCTTGGTGCGGGCGCGGCGCTGATGTTGGCCGGTGTGGTCCTGCATCTTGCGGAGCGCCATGCCCATGAACATGCGCACATGCCGCTCGATCATGAACATGCGCATAGGCACGACGACGGTCACCATACCCATGTCCACGATGCGACGCCCGCCGGCACCCACAGCCATGCGCACCGGCATGTGGCGACCACCCATGTTCATCCGCATGTGCCGGATGTGCATCACACGCATCGGCATTGAAAGTCGTGTAAAGCTGCGTGTCGCGGCCTCGCGGCGGGTTTTGACGGCGATCTATTTCTTCCCCGCCTTGCTTGATTCGTCTTCGATCATGCGGCGGCGGCGACGTTGCAAGTATCGATCGCGGACCAACCGATACGTGTCGAGTGCGCCCCAGCGGCAGCTCACCATGCGCTACGAAAACGCGACATTGCGGGTCGGCTCATAGTTGACCCAGGCCGGATCGAGGCTCGAATAGATCGCGTTGCCGAGGCCGTCGCGCAGATTCGAAACCCCGATGAACGGGATCGCCAGACAGGGCGCGGTCGTCATGCTCCGATTTCGAGCTCACGTCGGCGCAGCCCAGCAGGCCGACCGCCGTATTGACGGCCAGGCGACCGGCATCCGAGCCCGCGTCGACGACCTTGCCTTGCGTCAGGCTGTTTCATCAGTGCGCATGTTGGTGGTCGTCACTTGCGCCATCCGGCGCGGTGCTGCCGGCATAGCCGCGTAGCCGGTCATAGCGCGCGATCTGCTCACCGGTCAAAAGGCGCGCGGTTGCGATGTGGGTGGTCAAGTGCGAAGCGCGGTAGCGCGCCTGCGCCAAGCCGATTTCCGCGGTTTTCGCTTCGACCGTGTCGATGGCCGGCTTGCCGCCGGCGAACAGCGCGTCGAGCTCCGCTTCCAGGCGCACCACCTCCGCGCCCAGCGCGCGCGCTTCTGTTTTGTGGCGCGCCATCAACTGCGCGATGTCGAGTCGCTGCGATGGCGTCAAGTCAAGTGGCGCCGCCAATTCCAGCACGTGCATCGGTCCGGGAAAATGGTTCAGTTCGGCCGCACGCGCGAAGCCCAGGCCCGCACCTTCGCGCAATGCCTTGGTCTCTTCGACCGACAAGGACTTGATCTGGCGTTGCTGCTGGCCGGCATAGGTTTGCGGATTGGCTTGCGCGGCCGTGGCCGCCGACAGCAGGATCAGGCTGGTCAGATATTTCATGTTTCACTCCGGTGCTTGGTTGATGATCTGGTTTGGCTGCCGCGCGAGCGTGTAGGTGGTCACTGTGTTGCCGATGCCTTTAAGGGCCACGTCACGCGCCGCGACAATCGACTTGAACGCGGGGTCCGCGCGCACGCGCTCGCGCGTATCGGCCGCGATCAGTATTTCGCCATCGGCCGCCTGGGAACACAGACGCGCGGAGAGATTGAC
>JAYTDE010000366.1:0-2351 GCA_043736195.1 Burkholderiales bacterium
CATGCATCCCGAGTAGAACTCTTTCCACCCGCGTCAGGAGAATCGAGCATCATGTACAAGCCCTTGTTGAGCGTCGCATTGTTTGTAGCTTCGCTGGCCGTTCCGCACACAGCATGGACCCAGGCCTACCCGGTGCGCCCGGTGAAAGTCGTGGTGCCCTTTGCTCCGGGAGCGGCCACCGACATCGTCGCGCGCCTGGTGGCCGATGAACTGCGCGTGTCGCTTGGTCAGGCCTTTGTCATCGACAACAAGCCGGGCGGCTCGGCGCGCATCGGTGCCGAACTGGTGGCCGCGGCGCCGCCCGATGGCTATACCCTGCTGGTCACCACCAACACCTCGCACTCGGCCAACCCGCACCTGTTCAAGAAGCTCAGTTACGATCCCGTTCGCGATTTCGCGCCGGTGGGCGGCATCATGCATATCCCGGTGATCGTGGTGGTAAACCCGAAACTGCCGGTGAATTCGCTGCAGGAACTGATCGACTACAGCCGCGCCCGCCCGGGCCGCGTGTCCTATGGCTATGGCAACAGCATCGGCCAGGTGACCGGCGCGGCCTTTGCCAAGGCCGCAGGCCTTGACGTGATCGCCACACCCTACAAGAGTTCGCCGCAGGCGATGACCGACCTGTTGGGTGAGCAGATCGGTTATGCGGTGACCGACATGGCTGCCGGCCAGGCGCTGGTGAAGTCCGGCAAGCTGAAAGCTCTGGCGGTATCGAGTGAGAAGCGCTCGAGCATCATGCCGGAGCTGGCGACCATGGCCGAGACGCCGGCGTTGGCCGGCTTCGAGTTGATCGCCTGGGTGGCGATGTTCGCACCGGCCGGCACCCCACCGGACATCGTCAACCGCTTGAGCACCGAGGTGCGTCGCGCGCTGGCCAAGCCGGAGGTGCGTGAAAAGATCGCCGGCTTCGCAGCCGACGTGACGCCAACGACCCCGGAACAACTTGCCGGCTTCGTGCGCGCGCAATTGGCAAGTTGGGGCAAGCGCATCAAGGATGCCGGGATCGAGCCGGAGTGAACCTGTTGTGCCTTGCCGCAGGCCGGGTGGCCAGGGTCAGGGCGGTCCCTTGTGCCCGGTGCGCCGCCCACGCATGCGACTATAGTGAAGAACGCGAACTTGCAAAGCCTGCCAATCCATGAAAACCACTGCGCCGGAACCCACCCGCAAGACCCTGATCGACGCACTGCTACTGAAGTTGCAGGGCGTGGTCGGAAAAAAAGTGAACGGACTGGACGCCTATTTCGTCGGTGACAAGATGTTCGCCTGCATCAGCGGCGACGGCATCGGCTTGCGGCTGCCTGCCAAGACCGCCGACGAACTGCAGTTCTCGCGCGCCAACGTCAGCCACTTCAACCCCGGCGGCATGTCGAGCACGCGTGAATGGATCCAGATCAATCGCGCCGATGCTGCCGAGTATGTGCGGGATCTCGAACTGTTCCAGGCCTCGCACGCTTTCGTGAAGGCCGCGCGTAGCCGTTGATCTGGCCGTGCGCGGCGTCAATTTTTCAGTTCGACCAGCACCTCGTGGTAGCGGTGGTCGTCGACGTTCTTGGCTGCATGGGTATCGCCGCCATTGCGGTAGTACACCATGCCCGCTTCGAGGGTCGCGCGCACCACGCCGCTGTCGCGCGTGACTTCCAGCGTGCCGCCTTCGATCGGGTAAAAAAAGTAGTCGTGCTCGTGCTTGTGGGCGTCGATCGTCTCGCCCGGTTGCAGGGTGAACTCCCACACGCGAATGCGCTCGTTCTCGAAAACCAGCTTGCTGCCGACGTCTGCCATGGCGTTTTCCCTATGTGGCGTGTGATTGGTTCGGCGCCAGTCGGCGTCGCAAAGGCATAAAATACAGCGTTACGGCCGAACCGACATGAGTGCGCAAAACATCCATCTTCGCGATCAACCCGCCTATGGCCTCGCCGAAGCGGCCCGCTATCTGAAACTACCTGCCGCGACGCTGCGCTCGTGGGTGATCGGGCGCGCCTAACCCAGGGGCCAGAGCATGGCCACGTTTCAGGCGTTGATCAAACCGGCCCGCAAGCAACCGCCGTTGCTATCGTTCTACAACCTGATCGAGGCCCATGTCCTGCACTCGCTGCGGACGGACCATGGCGTCGCCATCAAGGAGCTGCGCAAGGCCATCCGCTACGCCGAACGCACACTCAACATCGATCGTCTGCTGCTCAGCAAGGAGCTCAGTACCAATGCCGGAGCGGTGTTCCTTGAGAAGTATGGCGAGCTGATCAACTTGAGCGCGTCCGGCCAATTGGCGATGCGTCGCCTGTTGGAAGAGCACCTGAAGCGCGTCGAATGGGATCAATGGAAGTTTCCCGTGCGGCTATATCCCTATGTCT
>JAYTDE010000367.1:0-3085 GCA_043736195.1 Burkholderiales bacterium
GGGCACCAGGTAGTCGCGCGCGCCCTCGGGGGTGGAGCGCGTCAGCATCGGTGTCTCGATATCGATGAAGCCCTGCGCATCGAGATAGCGGCGTACCGCCATCGCCACCTTGTAGCGCAGCATCAAATTTTTCTGCATCAGCGGGCGCCGCAGGTCGATCACGCGGTGCTCCAGACGCACCATTTCGCCGATGTTGGTATCGTCGATCTGGAACGGCGGCGTTACCGCGGTGTTGAGGATCTCCAGTTCCTCGGCCACCACCTCGATCTCGCCGCTGGCAAGCTTGGGGTTGACAAGCTTGGGCTCGCGCCGGATCACCCGGCCGGTTACGCGGATCACGTATTCGCCGCGAATCCGCTCGGCGGCGGCGAAAACGCTCGCGCGATCCGGGTTGCACACCACCTGCACGATGCCTTCGCGGTCGCGCAGGTCGATGAAAATCACACCGCCATGATCGCGGCGGGTGTTGACCCAACCCATGAGGGTGACGCTTTGATCGAGGTGGCGGGCATTGATCCGCCCGCAGTAGTCGGTACGCATGTGAGTCGGCTTTCGCGAAAAATCATTGAGTCGGGGCGGCAGGCCCCGACTGACGACCGTTGGTCGGCGGCGCCACCACGCCCATCGAGACGATGTACTTGAGCGCGGCATCGACACTCATGTCGAGTTCCACCACTTCGCTCTTGCGCATCAACAGAAAAAAGCCGGAAGTCGGGTTGGGCGTGGTCGGCACGTAAACGCTGACGTGCTCACCGGGCAGATGCTCGATCACGCCAGGCCCCGGCGCACCGGTCAAAAACGCGATGGTCCACGAACCCTGGCGCGGGTATTGCACCAGCACCGCCTTGCGAAACGCCTGGCCATTGGGCGAGAGAATGGTGTCGGAAACCTGCTTGACACTTGAATAGATGGTGCGCACGATCGGAATGCGCGCCAGCAATAGTTCCCACCAGCGCACCAGACGCTCGCCGATGAAATTCGCCGCCAGCACGCCGGTGCCCAGCACCAGCAACAGCACCGCGACCAGGCCCACGCCCGGAATGTGATGACGCTCGACGATGTCCGGAATCATCCAGCCCGGCAGCACGCCGTCCATGGTGGTGATCAGAAAGCGGATCAGCCACAGAGTCACGGCGAGCGGCACCCAGACCAGCAGGCCGGCGATGAAGTAGCGCTTCACGATGCTCGTTCGGGTGCGGGCGACACCGCTTACGCGGCCTTGGTCGCGCCGCCGCTCGACGGCGCGGGCGTGGCGGGTGTTGCGGGCGTGCTGCTCGCAGCAGGCGTAGCACTTTCGGACGACTTGCTGTCACCCTTGGTTTCAGATTTTCCTTCCGACTTGCCTTCCGACTTGCCTTCCGACTTGCCTTCGGACTTGCCTTCGGACTTGCCCTCGCTGGCGGCAGCACTCTCGCCCACCTTTCCCTCGGCGCCGGCTTCGCCAGGTTTCTTCGCGTCCTTCTTGCCGCCATCGCGAAAATCGGTGACGTACCAGCCGCCACCCTTCAACTGGAACCCGGCAGCGGTCAATTGCTTGGGAAACTTTTTCGAGCCACACGCCGGGCAGGTATCGATCAGAGGATCGCTCATTTTCTGCAGAAAGTCCTGCGCATGCCCGCATTCCTCGCAGCGGTAGGCATAAATCGGCATCACTTTTCTCCAAAAAGACGTGGAAAATCAAAAGCCTGCAAGTATAACCCAAATCAATAAAAACGCCGCTCGAAGAGCGGCGTTTTTTTCCTGCCTTTGCTTTCGAGAATCGCCGGGCTGCACTGGCGATTCTCGACTGACCGCGCCGAAGGAAAGCCGGCGCTTACTTTATGGCGACCATCAAAACGGAATATCGTCGTCCATGTCGTCGAAGTTGCCGGCCGGTTTCTTGGCTGGCGCAGGTTTGGCGGCGCCGCTACCGCCACCCCCGCCTCCGCCCGCGTAGGAACGGCCACCGCCCCCGCCGCCATCCTCATCGGCCGCCGGGCCGCCCATGCCTTCGCGACTGCCCAACATCTGCATCTGGTCGGCGATGATCTCGGTGGTGTAGCGGTCCTGGCCTTCCTTGTCCTGCCATTTGCGGGTGCGGATGCGCCCTTCGATATAGACCGAGCGCCCTTTCTTCAGGTACTGCCCGGCGATCTCGGCCAGCTTGCCGAAAAACGCAACGCGGTGCCATTCAGTGGCTTCCTTCTTTTCGCCGGAGGTCTTGTCTTTCCAGGTATCGGTGGTAGCCAGCGTGATGTTGGCGATCGCCGCGCCATCGGCGGTGTAGCGTACTTCGGGATCCTTGCCCAGATTGCCAACCAGAATGACTTTATTGACTGAGGCCATGATTGAAATCTCCTTCACGAGAATTCGCGCTCGCCGCACTGCGCTTTAGCGGCTCACGCATCGAAAAAGCGGCGATGAACCAGAGGAACACCATCGCCGCACCAAAAACAAAAATCGACTCGATACCTGTATATTTTACCAGCATTCCGCCAATAACGCCACCCGCCGCCAAACCAAGCGCCTGCGTCGTATTGTATACACCGAGCGCGGCGCCCCTGGCCGTAGCTGGTGCAAAGCGCGACACCAGAGCCGGCAACTGCGCCTCGAGAATATTGAACGCGACGAAGAATACGAAAAGCAAGGCGGTGATCGACGCCAGATGCCGTATGCCCGCAACAAATGCGATTTGTGACGCCAGCATCAGGGCCACCGCCCCCAGCAATACCGTCTTGTTGCGCCCGTGCTTCTCGGCCCAGATGAGGGGCGGCATCATCACCGCGAACGACAACAGCAGCGCCGGCAGGTAAACCTTCCAGTGTGACCCCGGCGCCATGGCGCCGGATTCGACCAGGGCGGTGGGCACCACCACGAACATCGCCATCAGCACCATGTGCAGGCTGAAAATGCCCAGATTCAGGCGCAGCAACTCCGGCGCCAGCACGACACTTGCGAACGAGGGCCGTGCGCCCTTGGCCTGGCCCGCGGGCGCGGCCGGCGCCGCCGGTACCACCCAGACCACCACCCCGATGGCCAGCACCGCCAGCGCGCCGGTGGCCAGGAAAATCCCGGACATGCCGATCGACACGTAAAGGAGGGGCGC
>JAYTDE010000368.1:0-2119 GCA_043736195.1 Burkholderiales bacterium
GAACAAACGATGTTGCCCTGCAGGTCGCGCAGTCCGAGAGTGGTGAACTCCGGATGCAGGGTGATGTAATTGGCGACGATTGGATCGCAGTTGCGCGGATCCATCGCCTTGACCAGGGGTCGTGCGGCCAACCGCGCCAGGGTTGCCTCGGCCTCGCGCAACTGGCGCTCGATCGCGGCGGTGGTACTGGCTGCCAGAATGCCCACTCTTGCGTGGGCGTCTTCGCGGGCGCGCTCGGCATCGGCGACCAGAAACCAAGCCAGCAACCCGGCCACCGGCAGCATGATCGCCAATGCCAGCAGGAACAGGCGGGCGCGGACGGATCGGAGGAAGTGTGCGAGTCTCACTGAGGCACGTCGCCGTAACCCGGAACCCTTGAGGATAGACCAAAAAACCCGGCAACCACGCGTCGGCGCGCTATTCAAAGCCTAACCCGGGCCGCAGCGCCGGGGCCGCCCATGCGACAGCGGCCGAAACGCAACGCAGGCAGTATTCGCACCGGTGCCCAAACATCGGCCTCTGCGCATCGAGCGGCGAGCCGCCGGACTGCCGACGTACGCCGATCAACCCAGCGCCGCGTAACGCTCCAGATGATGATCGGCATCGCCGAAGCGTTGCGCGATCGTGGTCAGCCGGCGGAAGGTGTGCGACACCTTCATCTCCTCGGTCATGCCCATGCCGCCGTGCAGCTGGATCGCTTCCTGGCTGACCTTGCGGGCGGCGTCGGCGATGCGCACCTTGGCGGCCGACACCGCGCGCATGCGTTCGCGGGCGTCGGTGGCGGCATCGATGCGGCAGGCCGCCAGGATCGCCATCGAGCGCGCCTGCTCGCACTCGATGAACATGTCGACCATGCGGTGCTGCAAGGCCTGGAAGGCGCCGATCGGCATGCCGAACTGCTTGCGCGTCTTCAGGTATTCGAGGGTGGCGTCGTTGGCATATTTCATCGCGCCTACCGCGTCCGCGCACAACAGCGCGGTGGCGAAATCGAGCGCTTCCTCGAGCGCCGGCAGGGCTGCGCCTTCGGCGCCAATCAGGGCGTCGGCGCCGAGCACAACGCTGTCCAGTTTCACATCACCGGCGCGCTGGCCGTCAACGGTGCGGTAGGCGTTGATCGAAAGCCCCGACGTGGCGCTTGCGAGCAGGAACAGGCTCACCCCGGCGGCATCGCCCTCGACCCCGGAAGTGCGGGCGGAAATCACCAGATGACTTGCCGATGGCGCACCGACCACCACGACCTTTTCGCCGTCCAGGCGCCAACCCGTTCCACTCCTTTTCGCAGTGGTCACAGCCGGATTGGTTTCGTAGCGCCGGCCACGCTCCAGGTAGGCGCAGGCGATGCGCGTGCTGCCGTCGATCACCCCGGGCAGCAGCGCCGCGCGCTGCGCCGCGCTTCCCGCCTTGGCCACCAGCCTACCGCCCAGGCCGACGGCATCCAGCAGGGGCTCGACCACCAGCGCCTCGCCGCAGGCTTCCATCGCCGCCATCAGGTCGACCGCGCCGCCGCCGAAACCGCCGTCGGCCTCGGCGAACGGAATCGCCATCAAACCCATTTCGGCGAATGTCGACCAGGCCGCTTCGCTTAAGCCGGTGACGGAGTTGAGTGCCGCCTTGCGCGCCTCGAAATCATATTCATTGGCCAGGTACTTGCGCAACGAGTCGGCCAGTTGCTGCTGTTCGTCGCTGTAGTTGAAATCCATGTCAATGTCCCTTTTCGCTCACAGGCCGAGCGTCATCTTGGCGATGATGTTGCGCTGGATCTCGTTGGAGCCGGCGTAGATGCTGGTCTTGCGATAGTTGAAATAGCGTGGCGAGAAGCGCGAGGTCAGCGCATCGACCTGGCCGCCATCCACGCCCACGAATGGCTGCGCTTGCGGTCCGGCGGCCTGCATCATCAGTTCGGTGATCGACTGCTGGATCTCGGTGCCGCGGATTTTCAGCATCGACACATCCGCCCCCGGCGGCTGCCCGGTTGAGCGCATCTTGTCGAGAAAGCGCATCGAGGTGAGTTCGAGCGCGTCCAATTCGATCTCGGTGCGCGACAGGCGGTCGCGGAAGCGCGCATCCTCCATCAGCGGCCGGCCGTTTTTCTTCTCGCGCGCCGCCAGGGCGCGCAGCG
>JAYTDE010000369.1:0-4834 GCA_043736195.1 Burkholderiales bacterium
CCACTCCGCGCGTTCCTTGGCGATGTTGCGTTTGGCGAAGGCCGCGCGCATTTGCGCTGCATCGGTCATGTGGTACAGGCCGCCATGCTCGGTCGATTCCAGCACCACGCGCGCGGTACGGTCGACGCGATTGCGCTGATACAAATCCAGCCCGGCAGTCACTGAGTCGGTGCCTTCGAGTGCACGCGCCAGCACGGCGCCATCTTCTATCGCCATGCACGCGCCCTGTGCCATGAAAGGCAGGGTCGGATGCGCAGCGTCGCCCAGGAGGGTCACGCGCGCGGTGCTCCAGCTGCGGATCGGCTTGCGGTTGTTGAGCGCCCAGCGGTAACACTCGTTGTGATCGGTGGCATCGATGATGGTCTGGATCTTCGGGTGCCAGCCGGCGTAGTCGGCTTTCAATTCCTCCCAGGGCCGACGCTGCGTATAGGACTCGTCTTCCCAGGCGCTACGCTCGGGGCAGCCCACCCAGTTAAGGAGCTCGCCGCCGCGCAGCCAGTACACCACGCAATGGTTCTTCGGCCCGCACCACACCTGGCCCACGAGTTCCATGATGTCGGCCGGCAGTTGTGCGCGCGGCACCGTCAGGCGCCAGGCCACGTAGCCGGTATAGGTGGCCGGGGTTTCGCCGACGATCTGCGCGCGAATCGCCGACTTGATGCCGTCGGCACCGATCAACGCCGCGCCGGTCGCGCTTGAGCCATCGGCCAGCTTGAGAGTCACGCCGTCGGCGTGCTCGCTGAAACCGGCGGCGCGCGCGTTCAGTGTGATGCAGTGCGGATCCATCGCCATCACCTTGTCGACTAAGATCTTGTGCAGGTCGGCGCGATGCAGGTGGTAGTAGGGTGCACCATGCTGCTTTTCGTGGGCGCCGGCGAACGGGATCGCATGCATCAGCTCGGCCGTATCGAAACGGCGGAACTCGTAGTTCTGCGGCTTGACCGCCACTTTCTCAAGCGCATCGCGCAGGCCCAGGTCGTAGAGCACCTTGGCCGAGTTGGCGCTTTGCTGCACGCCGGCGCCGATTTCGCCCAGCTGCGCGGCTTGCTCGAACACCCGCACTTTGATGCCGCGCTTCATCAGGCAGGCGGCGGCGGCCAGGCCGCCAAGGCCGGCACCGGCGATCATCACGTCTGGTTGCTTCATTGCATCAGTCCTTGTTGCGTTGGTTATCGGTCTTGGCGAAGCCCGGAATCAGGCAGGCCACGTATTTTGAAGCCTTGGTGCACGCGGGCCACTAATGGTGGTCGTCTTCCCGCTGATGTCGAATCGAAGCGATGGTCACGGTTCCTTCGTCAGCAATGGAAAACAAGGCGACATAGCCGGCGCCACCGAATGGAATCACCAGTTCGCGCACCAGGGCTGACTCACCGGCCTTGCGACAACTGAAAGGGGAATGTTCCAGGAAGCCGAAGCCGCGCCCGGTCGCTTCGATGGCGCGTTGCGCTGCGGAATCATCACGTGCGGCGAGAAAACGGAACAGGCGCCGCAAATCATCCCTCGCCTCATCGGTGAGGCGAACCCGGAATGTCATGCAGTGACAGCTTTGGCGCGGCGCTTGCGAGCCGCCACGAGGTCGGCGCGCAACTCGCCCAACACCTTCGCGCCGGAATGATAGCTGTTGGTTTCGCGCGCGCGTTTCAGCGATGCCAGCCCGCGCTCCACGAACTCGCGATCAGCCTCGCGCCGCAGGACATTCAGACGTACCGCCTCTTCGACAAACGCCGACAGCGATTCGCCATCGCGCAACTGCGATTGCGCCCGTTCACGCAACTCGGGCGCGATGCGCACGGCGGGCAGACTGGCGCTTTTCATCGATACGAATGTAGCACAATTGTGATGCGTTCTCAGGGCGCTGGCGCGCCGCGCCGTGGCCAACAGCAGGCAGGCCGGGCCTGCATCGCACTGCACCGAGTATCGATGCCGATCGCGTGATCATGGCGCCCGCAGCAAACTCGAATCCGCGCAGCGGCGTTGTTCCATCATCGCCACTTGCTGGTCTCAGGCTGACCTGTTTTGATGTCGCAACGTTACGTAGTACTTAATAGGCTTGAACCGAAACGCTGGATTAAGGCGACCGCCCCGATACGTGCGCCGGCGGGGCAAGCGGGGCTGTGTTCGCGCAGGCAGCGTCGCACCAGCAGCTGAATGTGCCCGGCAATCTGCTTCCACCAAGGGCTTCCGGCTGACTGCCTGTTGCATTTTTCAGGCAATGCAACGCTTGTCTGAGAATCGCCGTGTCTACGCGGCCAATCTGAGTCGGGGACGCATACCGGCGCGAGCAGCCAGGGTCAGCAGCATATCCAGACTGAAATCCTGCCAAACACCTTTGATGAGTTTGGATACTCTGGGCTGAGTGATACCGAGGCGCTTGGCAGCTTCAAGCTGTGTCCAGCCTTGCGACTTGAGGCGCTGCTCAATGCGAATCATCACCTCGGCGCGCAAGGCCATGATCAGGGCCTCAGCGGGGTCGAAACCAAGGTCGATGAATACGTTGCCACTGCCGCGCGTGACGCGGACATCGTCAAAGCGAGAATCTGTTTTCTTCATGGGTCATGCTCCGATCAACTTGTAGCGTTTACGCGCAAGCTCGATATCTCCTGCGGGTGTTTTTTGGGTCTTTTTTTGAAAGGCATGCAGCACATAGACTGCCGCTTCAAATTTGGCGACATATATGGCGCGCCACTCGCCCGCGATTTTCACCCGCACTTCATATGTCCCGCTGCCGACCACAGACATGGGTTTGTAGTTGGTGGGCATGGAACCAAACTGGACGCGCATGAGCTCCAAGCCGACTTCGTGACGCACAGATGCGGGAAAACTCCGCATGTCATTCTGGCTGCTACCCAAAAAAACCAAGGGCTTGAGTGCGGACTTCAGTCTCGAACTATATCAATACTTGTCTAAATATGCAACTTTTTGCATAGTGGCGGGTGCGATTCAAACCGATGTGGCGGAAGCTGGCCAAGGAAGTTCAAGATGCGCGCCAACGTACTCAGTCGATTCCTGGCCACGTTATTGGACCTGAAGGCACCAAACGTAAGCCAATACAACGGCCGCTCAGGAAAGGAGCTTGCTGCGCTTGCGCGCAGCCAGCGGCTTCTCCGCCTCCGCATAGGCCTTCTGCCCGGCCACACGATCCATCGGCACCACGGTTGCCAGCGTGGTACCGCCCACCGGCTGCACCGCCGGCGGAAAGAACGCCAGCTTTTGCTCGCGCGCCAGCTTGTCGCCGCGCCCCAGATCGAGGTCGCGCTGGTTGACCCCGCGCGGGGTCACGCACACGCCATCGACGATTTCCAGATCGAACCACCAGCGCTTGACCGGGTTGCGCACGCCGCCGCCGATGTGGTCGTCGTAGTCGATCAACGCACGGCGGGCTGAGGGCACCTTGATGGAGAGTTCCAGCAGGCGGTCGGATTCGACCAGGTCTTCGCGGTTGTAGGGGCAGGTTTTCATGCAGCGCCCGCAGGCCGAGCCCTTCATGTTGGTCAGGCGGTACTTGCCGCATTTCTCGACATCCGGCTTCCAGATTTCGTAGCCGTTGAACATCACCTTGGGGCCGAAGGGAATGGCGTTGCAGGGGCATTCGCGGGCGCATTTGAGGCACATGTTGCACACCGACTGCAGGCCGAAATCGATCGGCTGATCGAATTCCAGCGGCAGGTCGGTGGTCAGCAACACGCTCTTGGAGCGCGGGCCGATGAAGGGGTTCAACACCAGTTCGCCGATGCGCGACAGTTCGCCCAGGCCGGCGAGCAGGGCCGCCGGGATGTGCAGCAGTTCGGAGTGCGCATTGGTGTGGGCACGCGACGAATAGCCCAGGCGCCGCAAATGCGCGCCGACCACGCCGGCGATAAAGGCGCCGCGCATGTAGCCGCGCATCGACTGGGCGCCGGAAATCCAGTCGTCGCCGGAGGCGCCCTCCATGGTCTCGAAGCCCTGGTCGAGCAGCATCACCACGCAATGCCGGTGATACGGCTCGATCGGCTTGCCCTCCTCGGCATCGTGCGAGTAGTACATCCATGATTCGGCCTCGCAGATGCCGACCAGATCGGCGCCCAGAAAATAGGCCAGTGCCTTGACCGAATCCGCATTGCGGCGCGCGTCCGACAGATCGCCACCGAGCCCGGTGGGAGTGAGCGGCTCGCGCGTGCCCTGCAGCGGCACCATGTTGCGGATCAGCGGCGTCATGGCGAACGCCAGCGGATGCTTGGTGGCAAAACGCATACGCTCCGTCTTGGGCTTCTCACCCAGGTCGCCGGCCAGCGCGCGGGTGAACAAGTCGGCACGCTTGCTGTTGCGCAGGATCTCGTCGCGCAGCACCAGGGTGGTGGGCTCGGCCACGCGCTTGATGGTTTCCATCGGATAGCGGCCCAGGTGCAGCGGGCGCAGGGCTGCCTCCGCATCTTCCCAACCGGGGCGGGTGCCGCCTTTGCCCATGTAGGCGTCGGCATGCGGCCAGTCGAGCGAGGCATCAGTGGCGATCGGCAAATCGACTGCGAGATGCATTTCGAGAGTGACCGCGCCCAAGGCGAAGCCGCGGCGCGAGAATGGCAGCGCCAGCACGCCGTTTTCCGCGCGCGCCACGCCGGCGCGCTGCGCCAGCGTTTCGAGCACCACCTGGGTGGCACCGGCCACATGGCCGCGCGCGCCAAAGCCCAGGGTGCGCACATAGCCTGCGAGCACTACCGCGACTTCTGCCGCGCGCGCGTCTGTGCGCGCCTGGTTGCAGCCATGAATCCAGGTCGCGCCCGGCTCGCCGGGTTTTGGTTCGCGCCCGAACTCGACCGCGAACACCAGCGCGAAGCCATGCCGCGGCGCGGCCGGCACC
>JAYTDE010000370.1:0-1624 GCA_043736195.1 Burkholderiales bacterium
ATCGGCTACATCGACGGCGGCGCCTTCGTGCTGGATATCGGCGACATGTCCAACATCAAGGTCAAGTCGCACTGGAACCATTCGCCGCCCTTCAATGGATTCATCCACACCCTGCTGCCCTTGTTCGAGCGCAACCTGTGGGTGGTGTCGGATGAATGCGTGCAGGACGGCGGCGCCGACTGGCCCAAGCTTATGTGGATGATCGACTCGCGCGACGAAGCCAACCCGGTGCCGATCGGCACCTTCCCGGCCGCGCCCTACGATGCCTTTGCCAAGCGCGGCGGCCGCTTCGGCGCGCACAACATGCACGAGAACCTGCCGGGGCCGGCCTCGTTTCGCTCCGACACCATCATCGTCGGCACATTCTTCAACGCCGGCGTGCGGGTCTATGACACCACCAATCCCTACCAGGTGGAAGAGATCGCCTACTACGTGCCGGGCGCGCCGCCGCTCTCGCCGGCCGGCGCCATCCAGCTGAACGACGTGTTCGTCGATGAGAACCGCATCGTCTACACCATAGACCGTTTCGGCGGCGGGCTCTACGTCCTCGAGATGAACATTTAGGCATGGCCACCGGGCGCGACCCGCTCGCCGGCAAACTGCCGGTCACGCTGATCACCGGATTTTTAGGCGCCGGCAAGACCACCCTGATCTCGAAACTGGTGCGCCACCCGGACATGAACCGGGTGGCCGTGGTGATCAACGAGATCGGCGAGATCGGCATCGACCATGACCTGGTCACGATGTCGTCCGAGAACATCTCGCTCCTGGCCAACGGCTGCATCTGCTGCACCGTGCGCACCGATCTGCAGGAAACCCTGCGCGAACTCTTCAACCAGCGCCGCGCCGGCCTGATGGCCGACTTCGACCGCGTGATCGTCGAAACCACCGGCATGGCCGACCCCGCGCCGGTGGTGCAGACCATGGTCAGCGACACCCTGCTGGAGGCGCAATTCCGACTTGATGGCGTGGTGACCCTGGTGGACGCCGTCAACGGCGCCTATGTGCTCGAGCACCAGCCTGAAGCCGGCAAGCAGGTCGCGCTGGCCGACCGTGTGCTCATCACCAAGGGCGACCTGGCCACTGCCGAACAGATCGCGGCACTCGAAGCCACCATCCACGCCATCAACCAGCAGGCCGACATCCGCCATGCGCGGATGGGCGAGATCGCGCCATCGGAGTTGATCGGCCTGGGCCTGGGCAGCGCGCGTGCGACCGACTCCACGCTGCGCTTCCTGGGCGAGAAGCTGGATGCCGGCACCCAGGAAGGCGAGCGCTATCTCGGCGCACGCACCACCCGCCACGACCCGCGCATCGGCACGCTATCGCTGCGCTTCGACACGCCCTTCACCTGGGACACTTTTTCGGCCGCGCTGCAGTTGCTCACCAACCTGCGCGGGCCCGACATGCTGCGCGTCAAGGGCATCGTCAACGTGGAAGGCAAACCGGTGGTGGTGCAAGGCGTGCAGCACATCTTCCATCCACCGGTCACCCTCGACCGCTGGCCGAGCGATGATCATGGCACGCGCCTGGTGTTCATCACGCGCGGGATTTCGGCCGATTCGATCCGTGGGTTGTTCCAGGCGGTAGGGGCGATCTCCGCGTCGGCTTGAGCCGACGGCGG
>JAYTDE010000371.1:0-15093 GCA_043736195.1 Burkholderiales bacterium
GTCATAATTGAACGTTCTCCGTCAAATAAAAAACGCAACGTGCGCGCCATTGGTATTGTGATGCTTTTATGCCTTTTAGGGGCCTGCGGCCATCGCGGACCTCTGTACCTGCCGGGCAAGCCTGGAGACCCGGCGTTCGACCGGCAAAACCGCGATTCGCGCAGCGGTCAGGCCCCGGCCCGGCCGCCGCGGAGCAATCAGTCGCCGTCGAGCGAAGAGCGCGATCAATGATTCCTTTTCGCTTCTTTGAGTACCGTAACGGCGAGTTGCATGCGGAAGACGTCCCCTTGGCCAGCATCGCCGCCAAATTTGGTACCCCGACCTACGTCTACTCCCGCGCGGCGCTAACCGCAGCCTGGTGCGAATTCACCAGCGAACTCGCCGGCCGCGACACCTTGGTCTGCTACGCGATGAAGGCGAACTCGAATTTGGCGGTACTCGACACCTTTGCGCGCCTGGGCGCGGGATTCGACATTGTGTCAGGCGGCGAACTCAAACGGGTGATTGCGGCCGGCGGCACGCCTTCAAAAGTCATCTTCTCGGGCGTTGGCAAGACTGAAGCGGACATAGCACTCGCCCTGTCGCACGGGATTTTCTGCTTCAACATCGAGTCGGCCTCTGAACTTGATCGCGTAAACACGGTGGCAGGCGCAGTCGGACGAGTCGCGCCAATTTCCATTCGAGTCAATCCCGATGTCGATGCGCGCACCCATGCCTACATCTCGACCGGCCTGAAGGAAAACAAGTTCGGTGTCGAACTGCACGCCGCAGTTGATTTGTACCGGCATGCGTCCGGATTGGCCAATGTGGAGATCACGGGCGTTGATTGTCACATCGGTTCGCAATTGACTGATCCGGCACCTCTGTTTGAAGCGCTCGAAAAAATGCTCGCCCTGATCGATGCACTGGCCGTTGAAGGGATCGCCATCAGGCATCTCGACCTCGGCGGTGGCTTGGGCATCCGCTACAGCAACGAGGTCCCGCCGGACCCGGGTGCATACATGCGAGAGATCCTGCGCCGCGTCGGTAGTCGCCGGCTCAAGCTGATGTTCGAACCGGGTCGCAGCCTGGTTGGAAACGCCGGAGTTCTTGTCACGCGCGTGGAGTACCTCAAGGCCGCGGCTGCGAAGAATTTTGCCATTGTCGATGCGGCAATGAACGATCTGTTGCGGCCTTCACTTTACTCCGCCCATCACGAAATTCTCGAGGTGCGCATGACGCCCTTGACTGCCGTCATCTACGATGTGGTCGGCCCGGTGTGCGAGTCCGGCGACTTTCTCGGGAAAGAACGCAAACTCGCGATTGCCGAGGGCGATCTGCTGGCCGTAATGTCGGCTGGTGCCTACGGAATGGTGATGTCCTCGAACTACAATGCGCGGCCGCGCGCGGCGGAAGTAATGGTCGATGGCGACAAATGCGATCTGGTACGCATGCGCGAGAATGTCGATGATCTATTCGCGCTGGAACGCATTCCCGGCTAAGAGTTGCGCGATGTCACACCGACAACTGGACACGCAGCCGCCGGATATCGGTCGCGACCGAAGCATGGAAGCCTCACCGCCGGTATTTGCTCGACATGCATTTAGCGTTTCCCGGCAACGTGGGCGGCATTCCGAATGACCAACCGCGCAAAGCCGCGCTCGGCGCGCCATTGGAATCAGTGATTCATGGCAACGACCTTGATGGTCTTCATATCGCCCTGGCACACGCAGCCGCCGAAGCCCAGGCCCACTGGAAGTTGTAACCTCCGAGCCAGCCGGTGACGTCCACCACTTCACCGATGAAGTAAAGGCCGCGCACCGCGCGCGCCTCCATGGTGCGCGACGACAGAGCATTCGTGTCTACCCCGCCGACGGTGACCTCCGCCTTGCGGAAACCCTCGGTACCGGTAGGTGTGGTTCGCCATTCGGAGACGGTTATAGCGAGTGCGTGCAGCGCCTTGTCGGACAGATCCGCCACCGCCCGTGTCAACCCCGCGCCGGGCATCGCGGTTTGCACGCAATGCTCGGCCAGACGCTTCGGCAACGTACCTGCAAGGAGGCTCGCGGCCGTGGCACGCAGGGCACCTTTGCCCTTGATGACCGCGGCCCAGTCGATTCCGGGCGCCAGATCGATCGAAAGCGACTGGCCAGGCTGCCAGTAACTCGATATCTGCAACGCCGCCGGCCCCGACAGGCCGCGATGTGTAAACAACAAGTCTTCGTGAAAGGCGGCGCTACCGAAGACTCCCTGGCCCACAAGGTTGGCTTGCACTGAAACGCCTGCCAGTTTCGCGAAAGGTCGCCAGGCTTCCGGGTCAAAAACCAGTGGTACCAGGCCTGGCCGCGGCTCAATGACACGCAAGCCGAACTGCCGCGCGAGCCGATAGCCGAGGTCGGAAGCGCCGATCCTGGGGATCGAGAGTCCACCGGTGGCGACTACAAGCGCACCTGCGGTGAGTGGTCCTTGCGACGTATCCAGTACGTACGCCGCGCCCTCGCAACGGACCGCCGCGACCGAGCAACCGACACGCCAGACTACCTGCCCGAGTTCGCACTCGGCGCGCAACATGTCGATGATCTGTGCCGCCGAGTCGTCACAGAAAAGCTGGCCACGATGTTTCTCGTGAAACGCAATGCCGTGTCTGCGCATCAAGTCGACGAAGTCGTGCGGCGTATAACCCGCAAGCGCGGAACGGCAGAAGTGTGGATTGTTCGAAAGGAAGTTTTCGGGCTGGGTGTGAAGATTGGTGAAGTTGCAACGACCGCCTCCGGAGATCCGGATTTTTTCACCGGGCGACCTTGTATGCTCCAACAAAACAACGCGGCGACCGCGCTGGCCGGCCATAGCCGCGCACAGCATGCCGGCAGCGCCACCACCTATTACGGCCACATCAAATCTGGACATCTGATGCCTCTACCAGGTAGGTGGCCAATTCTTTATGTTGCAACGAAACAGAAACAGTCAGGCCAAGCGCGCCGCTTTACGAAGCCGGTGCCGCACGGCGTGGATGGTCATTCCGGAGTGACGCACTGTTTGAACAATAGGCGGCGTCGCCGTCTCGCTATCGGTACCAAGCCCGCATGTGACAAGTCTCAGCCCACATGGCATGGTGAATCATCAAGCCGAGAACTGCCTGGTAAAGGAAAACGCAGCCCAAAGGCCGCACTTGGGAAAACGCAGCCCAAAGGCCGCGCTTGGTCACAAAGGCCGCATTGCTGCGGCGAGGAACCCTCAGTTGGCGTACTTGAGACCCGCTACGTAGTCGGCTACCGCTTCAATCTCCTTGTCGGACATGCGGCTAGCGACGCCTCGCATCATGCCGGCAGGATCGTTTGCGCGCTCGCCCAGTCGGAAACTGGTCAGCTGCAACCTGGTGTATTCAGCCCATTGACCGGCCAACCGCGGATACTGTGCAGGAATACCCATTCCGGAAGGTCCGTGACAACCGGCACATGCGGCAACACCTTTTTCAGGTATGCCGCCGCGGTAGATTTTTTCACCTTGTTTGGCGGCGACAGCATTGCGTGCCGCGCCTTCCTTGGGCTTTTGCTCCGCATAGTAGGCAGAAACATTGCGCATGTCCGCAACTGACATGCCACCAGCAAAGCCCATCATTACCGCATTCTTGCGAGTTTTGTTGGCCTTGAAATCCGCCAATTGCTTGGCAAGGTACTCAGGATGCTGACCCGCAAGCTTGGGATTGGCGGAGGCCGTACTATTACCGTCGGGATTGTGGCACGCCGCGCAGACCTGGGTCGCGATCTGCGATCCCAGCGCAGTGTCCGCTTTCGGCACGGGCTTCGCGTCTGCCGCAGTGGCCACATGCGAAACACAGACGATCAGCACGATTGCTGTTGAAAGAACGAATCTCATGATCTTTGGGTGATTGCGAAACATCTGTCCATGAAACCCGCTATTCTAGCGCAACTTGGTGACTATCGACGCTACGTCGTAGCCGCTCAAGACTGTGCCGTCGCCTGAAGTCCCTGCCTGATGCGGGATTGCCGGCAACGCTCTTGCGTGCCGCGCTGTGTTCGAACCTTGCGCCGGGGTAAATCCGGGCAACCACTCTCTGGTACCCATGTCCTTCCTGCATCGCGCCACTTTTTTCACCACCGCTGCCTCGATGAAGGACCTTTCGTTTCCTTCGTTGGGTGAGGTGGCTTTTGCAGGCCGCTCAAACGCCGGCAAATCAAGTGCCATCAATACGCTCGCCAATCAGCGACGTCTGGCGTTCACCAGCAAGACACCGGGACGCACGCAACAAATCAATTACTTCGGCTTGGGGGAAGAGAAATACCTGGTTGACCTCCCTGGGTATGGATATGCCAAGGTGCAGAAAACCGAGCAGCAGCGATGGCGAATTTTTCTCGGCGCCTACCTTGAGACTCGCGAGCCGCTGGCTGGCCTGATACTAATCATGGACGCGCGCCGCCCCTTCACCGAGCTTGACCGGCAGATGCTGGAATGGTTTGCGCCGCGCGGGCGACCGATCCATGCCCTCCTCACCAAGGCGGACAAGCTCGGACGCAGCGAACAGGCGCAAACCTTGACGTCGGTGCGTGCCGAAATCTCGAAATGGGGCACGGGATTCAGTGCCAGCCTGTTCTCAAGCCTAAAAAAGACCGGCACAGCCGAGGTCGAAACGGTGATTGCTGGGTGGCTTGCGATCGAAACAACGACTGCGCGTGCTAAGGTTGCAAGGTCGGATGCAGCTCCCGGCAAGACCGGGTCCGCCAACCCCTGAGAGCCAAGCGCTGCTGGAGTTTCAACCGGATGTGCGCAGGCGGATGCCGGGTTGCCGACCCCCGACCCCCGACATCGCGCCGTGATCAAACATCGTGGGGTTCCCAGCCTGATGCACCATACCCTGATTGAAACCGTTTCTTTGACTGATTGGACTATCGCACATGAATATCATGGGCAACTACCCTGAGCGGCGCATGCGGCGCAACCGCCGCTCGGATTTCGCCAGGCGAATGGTGCAGGAGCATGTTCTGACGACAAACGACCTTATCTACCCGGTCTTTGTGCTGGATGAGCGTGACGTCGGCTCAAACGTTGTACAGCAGGTCCCGTCGATGCCCGGGGTTTGCCGCCGTACGCTTGACCAGTTGCTGATGGTTGCGGAAGAAACACTGAATCTCGGGATTCCGTGCATGGCCCTGTTTCCTGTCATAGAACAGTCGAGAAAGAGTCTTGACGGGCGAGAAGCGGAGAATCCGGACGGCTTGGTCCCGCGCGTTGTGGCCGCACTTAAGCAACGCTTCCCCGAGCTTGGTGTGTTGTGTGACGTCGCACTCGATCCGTATACGAGCCACGGGCAGGACGGTGTAATAGACGAGCACGGTTACATTCTTAATGAGGTGACCGTTGACATTCTGTGTCGCCAGGCCGCGGTGCAGGCGTCGGCGGGAGTAGATATCGTAGCCCCGTCGGACATGATGGATGGTCGGATCGGCGCAATCCGCAAGGCGCTTGACGCCGGAGGACATGAGTTGACCCAGATAATGGCGTATTCGGCGAAGTACGCATCGGCGTTTTATGGTCCGTTTAGGGACGCCGTGGGTTCCGCCACCAATCTCGGCAAATCAAACAAAAAAACCTATCAGATGAACCCCGGAAACAGCAACGAAGCCTTATGGGAGGTGGGCCTTGATTTGGCAGAGGGGGCTGACATGATCATGGTCAAACCAGGGATGCCATATCTGGACATCGTGCGCCGCGTAAAGGAAGAATTCAAGGCGCCGACATTTGTCTACCAGGTCAGCGGAGAGTATGCGATGCTCAAGGCGGCCGTCGGGAACGGGTGGCTCGACGAACGCCCCGCGGTGATGGAGTCCTTGCTTGCCTTCAAACGTGCCGGAGCCGACGGCATCCTTACCTATTTCGCACTGGACGCGGCGCGCTGGCTGCGGGAGGAATCCGCAGCATAGGGTGGCACGTTTGCAGTGCGTTCGAACGGCACGCACTGCAACTGTCGCCATAACCGATGCTTCTCGGTGATCGCGTTCGCGCGGCGCAAATTTTTCGCGCTCTGCCTCGATTGGGCTCGACGGGATTCGCAAATCAAGCTTAAGTACTGTTAGTGGGGGCGCTGCTCGAAACTGACAGCAAGGGCGGCCAATGTCCTGTCGACCGTCACCGCATCGTGCGGGATCAGCGGGTAGCGCCCGGCCTTTCCGCCGTGCCGTGTAGTGTATGTGGAGGCATGGGCGCACCAGTCGACCGCCGCTTTCGCCTTGGCGACCACCTCGTCGGTGCCAACAGCGCCGGCTTTCCTGGACTCGATCAACAGGTTCGCGTCGACCGTCGCCGCAACGAAATCCGGCACGTATTCAGGTTGCTCGTGGCCGCCAAGCCGAAACTGTCGCGATTCCGGCGAAATGAACTTGCATCTTCATCCGTTGCGACTTTCTTCCGAGCGGTGGCTCTGGCGCATACACTTCGCTCCGGCCGGTAAAAAAACAAAAAAGCCCGCAGAGTCGCAGGCTTAAGCGTTGCATCGGATGTCAAGGGACGTTTTCTTGGTGGCCTGGGGCGGAATCGAACCACCGACACAAGGATTTTCAGTCCTCTGCTCTACCGACTGAGCTACCAGGCCATTGCGCGTAAAACAGCAACGCAAGCCCTCAATTATAGCGTCAAAAGTGCGCCGCCGCCCAAGTGGCCGCGGCAGTCCCGGATGGCGATGCGCAGGACGAACTTCGCAGCCGGATTGACCGTGCGCGCCCGCTCCGCATGCGCCGCCTCATGCAGTTGCGCCCAAACGCGGAAACACCACCGTAAACACCGCACCGCCGCCGGGTGCATCGCCAATCGAAACGCGTGCGTGGTGCTTGGACGCGATCTCGCGCACGATCGCCAGGCCCAGGCCCGAACCGTCGAGATTGCGGCCTTCGGGGTCGCTGCCCAGCACGCGATAAAAGCGCTCCAACACCAGTTCACGCTCCTCGTCCGGAATGCCCGGCCCGCTATCCTCGACGATCAGGGTGGCGCCGGCTTTGGGCGTTTCGGCGGTGGGCGGGCGCACGTGCACGTTGATCACACCGCCGCTCGGGGTGTAGCGCAGGGCGTTGTCGATCAGGTTTCCCACCAGTTCGGCCAGCAGGACCGGGTCGCCATCAATCTCGATGCCTTCCGCGCGTTCCTCGTCGCAACCCAGGTCGATGCGCCTGGCAAGTGCGGCCGGCACCCAGTCGCGTACCTGATCGCGCACTAGCGCGTCGAGCCTGACGCGGGCGATCGTGGGCAGGTTGTCGCCGGCGCCGCCGCGTTCGGCGCGGGTCAGCGCCAGCAACTGGTTGACCATGCGCGCCGCACGCTCGGTCGAAAGCAGCATCTGCGCCAGGCTGGCGCGCAGCTCACGCGCGTCCGCCGCGTGGGTTGATTGGCGTAACGCCAGTTCAGTCTGGGTCTTCAGTCCGGCAAGCGGGGTGCGCAGCTGGTGCGCGGCGTTGGCGATAAAGCGCTGCTGTCCTTGGAGGCTGGCGTCAAGCCGCAACATCAGCTGATTGATGGCACGGATCAGTGGCGCCACCTCTTCTGGCACGGCGCCGGGATCGATCGGACTCAAGTCACCGGGCTTGCGCGTGCCGATACGTAGCGACAAGTCGGCCAGCGGCACCAGGCCACGCACCAAGCCGAACCAGATCAGGGTTACCGCCAGCGGCAGCACGATGAACTGCGGCAGGATCACGCCCTTGACGATTTCGTTGGCTAGCTGGGCACGCTTGTTGAGCGTCTCGGCCACCTGCACCAGCGGCAGCAGCGGGCGACCCTTGGCATCGTCCGCGCCCAGGCCGGTCGGCGTGACATGAATGTAGGCGACGCGCACTTCAACGCCCTGCAACAGTGCGTCGCGGAACTGCACCTGATCGGGGATGATGACTTCGTCGTCGTCCGGCAGCGGCAGTTCACGGTCACCGGCGACGAATTCGCCGCGCGTGCCGAGCACCTGGAAATACACCACATCGATCTCGTCGGCGCGCAGGATCTCGCGTGTCGGCAGCGGAATGTCGGCGATCAGGCGGCCGTTGCGCACCTTGATCTGCTCGGCCAGCGCCAGGGTGGCTTCCGAAAGCGCCCGATCGTAAGGCGGATTGGAGAGCGCCTTGGCTGAAACGTAGGTCAATACGATGCTGATCGGCCACAGCAGCATTATCGGCACCAGCAGCCAATCGAGGATCTCGCCGAACAGTGACCGTCGCGATCGCAGCGCATCGGGCCCGACGGTGTCGGCAGCCGGCAATACCGCCAGGTGGTCCGGTTTGTCGGGAGCCAAAGCGGGTCAGGCCGGGTCCGGGGCGGCTGCCGCTTTTTCGAGGCAGTAGCCCAGCCCGCGCACGGTGGCGATCGAGGCGCCGGGTTCAAGCTTCTTGCGCAGGCGATGCACATACACCTCGATGGCGTTGGTGCTGACTTCATCGCCCCATTCGCACAGGTGCTGCACCAACTGGTCCTTGCTGACCAGCCGGCCGGCACGCTGCACCAGGATTTCCAGCAAACCCAATTCACGTGCCGAGAGTTCCAGCGGCTGCTCGTTCAAAAAGGCGGTACGACCGCTGACGTCGAACGAGAGGGCGCCGTTCTGGATCAGGGTCGGCGCGCTGGCGAAGCCGCGGCGCATCAGGGCCCGCACCCTGGCCTCGAGCTCGGCCAGCTCGAACGGCTTGGTCATGTAGTCGTCGGCGCCCAGATCCAGGCCGCGCACGCGGTCTTCGATACCATCCATCGCCGTCAGGATCAGCACCGGCAGTTTGGTATTGACCCCGCTTGAGCGACTGCGCAGCCGCTTCAACACCTCATGCCCGGACAGTTTCGGCAAGCCGATGTCCAGAATCATCAGGTCGTACTGCTGGGTGCTGGCGGCGCTGT
Source organism: Burkholderiales bacterium (assembly GCA_043736195.1). Classification (GTDB taxonomy): domain Bacteria; phylum Pseudomonadota; class Gammaproteobacteria; order Burkholderiales; family JAEUOS01; genus JAEUOS01. The sequence continues at coordinate 8,860 of JAYTDE010000371.1, forward strand.
CGGCTTCGCTGCCGGTCTTGACATGATCCACCGCGTAACTGGCGCGGCGCAGCGAGCGGCACAGCCCGTCGGCCAACACCGGATCATCCTCGGCGATCAAGATGCGCATCGCTGTCTCCGTCGGGTGCCGTGCCGGCCGGCTGATGCAGGCGGCGCTTTTCATGACACCTCTGCGGAGCAGTTTAGCATCCTGCCGGCTGCGTCCGCGGGGGCTATTTCAGGATGCGGAACAGGTTGTTGAAATCATCGCTCCAGGGCATGAGGCCGCGAATCGGCTCGATTTTCCCGCGCTTTTTCACCACATCCGCATCATTGATGAAGTCGCGGTTTTTCGTGACGATCACCCAGTCGGTGCGCGACAAGTAAGGGTCGTCAGGGTCGTCGGTGATGAGGATCGCCTCCATCCCGACCTCGTCGGCCAGCAGTTTCACAACCGGCGCTAATTGCAGGTAGCGATTGGTCACATGGAAGGCGACCGCGCCATCGGGCTTGATGTGCTTCAGGTATACCGCCAGCGCTTCGCGGGTGATCAGGTGCACCGGAATGGCGTCGCTGGAAAAAGCATCGACGGCCAGCACATCGAATTTTTGCGGCGCCTCGCGCTCCAGCACCAGGCGTGCATCGCCCAGCGCGGTTTCCACCTTGGCCTGGCTTTCGCTCAGGTAGTAGAAGTAATGGGTGGCGATGTCGATCACCTGCGGGTTGATCTCGTACATGCGGAAATAGTCGCCCTTCTGTCCGTAGGCGGCAAGCGTGCCGGCGCCCAGGCCGATGATGCCGACGCGTTGCTCCACCGGGTGGATGCGTTCGATCGCCATGCCGACCCCTGACGAGTCGCCGTAATAGCTGGTGATGATGTCGCGATGATCGGGCTGTATGTATTGCTCGCCGTGCATGATCACGCCGTGCATCAGGCGCCGCTGCGCGTTCGGGTCGGCGTCCGGCAGCGGCTGCTTGACGCGCAGCGCGCCATAGAAGTTGCGCTTGGCCAGGATCGTGTCTTCCTTCATGAACTCCCCGAAGGTCCATGCGTAGTAGCCGCAGGCGCCGACCGCGACGATGGCGGCCAGCGGCGCGAACGCGGTCAGGGGCGCACGAAACAACCGGCGTGTGACCACCAGCGCCAGCAGCGCGCATGCGGTCAGGCCCAGCGGCAGTTCCCAGTAGATGTCGAACAGCTTCGGTGCGGCCAGACCCACGAACATGCCGCCGACGGCGCCGCCGATTGACAGCATCAGGTAGAAGCGCGTCAGGTAGCGTGGTGCCGGCTTGGCATGTGCCAGTTCGCCGTGGCAGAACATGCAGGCGAGGAACAGGCCTCCGCAATAAAGCGGCACCGCCGATTCGATATGCAACACGCCGCGCTCGGCCGTGAGCCCCCAGGCCATCAGGCCGAGAATCAGGAGCGTGGGGCCGAGCCACACGGTGCGCACATACCAGCCACGCCCGCCGCGCCCCTCGAAACACAGCACGAAGGTGAGCAGGTAGAGCGTGAGCGGCAGCACCCACAGGAACGGGATCGAGGCGACGTTCTGTGTGATGTGATTGGAGATCGACAGCAACAGCAGCGAGGCCAGGCCCGACAGCGCGAGCCACAGCGCATAGTCACTGGCCGACGGCGCTGCCTCGTTGGCAGGGCCTGCGGGCGCCGCGGCTGCGCTCGATGACTCAGGCGTGGCCTCAGGCGTGGCCGGCACCAGGTGCGAGGCCCGCGAGGTTTGCCGCGCGCGCCAGGCGCTGGCCGCGCACAGCAGCACGAACAGCCCGTAGGCGCTGCTCCAGCCCCAGGCCTGGACGCGGGTCGAGACCCAGGTTTCGATGGCGAACGGATAGGCAAGCAGGCCCAGGATCGAACCGAAATTCGACAAGGCGAAGAACCGGTACACCCGCTTGGCGACCAGCGGATCGGTGTGCTCGCGGGCAAACCAGCTTTGCACCAGCGGGCCGGTGGTCGACAGCATGAAATAGGGCAAGCCGATGGTGGCCACCAGCAGGCCGAGAATGCGCCACAAGGGATCTTCGGCGCCGGTGGGCTTCCAGCCGGTGCCGGCCACGATCGGCAGCGACACCAGGCTGGCCAGCAAGAGCGCGATGTGCAGGCTGGTCTGGGTTTTCGGTTTCAGGCGGCTGGAAAAATCCGAATAGGCGTAGCCGGCCAGGAGCGCCAACTGGAAGAACACCAGGCAGGTGGTCCATACCGCCGCCGAACCGCCGAACCAGGGCAGGATCTGCTTGGCGATGATGGGCTGTACCAGGAACAGCAGGAAACTGGAAACGAGGATCGTGGCCGCGTAGAGGAACATGCGTTTGCTTACTAGTCGGGGCACACGGTGCCGGAACGAAACGCCACCGCGCTTAGGGGCGCGGCGGCGGCGTGAAACGGGGCGAAGTTTAGTCCAAAGCTGCGTGCAACATCGGCTTGGCGCCACCAGGCCGGCTGCGCATCAGGCGCCCAGGTAACGCGCCAGCGCCGCAGGGTCGACGTTGCCGCCTGAAAGAATCACGCCGACCCGCTTGCCCGAGAGGTCGATCTGCTTGCCGAACACCGCCGCGGCCGCCAGGCAGCCGGTGGGTTCGACCACGATCTTCATGCGCGATACGAAAAAGCGCATGGCCTCGATCAGCTCGGCATCGCTGACCGTGAGTACCTCGGACACCAGGGCGCGCATGATGGCGAAGGTGAGTTGCCCGGGCGCGGTGGTCTGGGCTCCGTCGGCGATGGTTTGCGGCACCGCGATGCGCACGATTTCGCCACGGCGCAGGGATTGCCGCACATCGTCGCCGGCGGCAGGCTCGACCCCGATCACCTTGCAGCCTGGCGAAAGTGCATGCGCCGCCAGCGCGCAGCCGGAGGTGAGGCCGCCGCCGCCCAGGCACACGAACAAATAGTCGAGCGCGCCGACCTCCTCGAACAACTCGCGGGCGGCGGTGCCCTGGCCGGCGATCACATCCGCATGGTCGAAGGGCGGAATCAGTGCCAGCCCGCGTTCGGCAGCGAGCCGTTTTGCCAGGGCCTCGCGGTCCTCAAGCATGCGGTCATAGGTGACGATTTCGGCGCCATAGCCGCGCGTGGCAGCCAGCTTGATCGCCGGCGCATCGGTCGGCATCACGATGGTGGCGGCAACCCCCTGCAGGCGCCCGGCCAGTGCGATCGCCTGTGCGTGGTTGCCGGAAGAAAACGCCAGCACGCCGCGCTTGCGCTCATCAGGTTTGAGATTCGCGATCGCGTTGCAGGCACCGCGAAACTTGAACGCACCCATGCGCTGCAGGTTTTCCGCCTTGAAGAAAACCTGCGCGCCGGTCATGGCGTCGGCAGTGCTTGAGGTCAGCACCGGAGTGCGGTGCGCCGCGCCCTCTATGCGGGCTGCGGCGGCGACGACATCGGCGTAGGTGACGGGTAGATGCATGGCGGTCTCAATCCGTGCGCGCCGGCAGTGCGGCGCACACGCGCACGGCGGCAGGCAGGCACTGGTGGTGCAAGGCTCACATTGTTGCATGCCCGAATCGTCATCACCGCGCTCTCGCTTGCCGCAGCCGACGGCCTCGACAGCGTGCCGGCCCTTGATTGCAAGCGGTTGGCAGTGCTGCGTGTCTCGTGCCGTCAATGCCGCGCTGAATCTGCAACCTGGCGCAAGGCGCGAGCCGGAATGCCTTAAAGTAGTGCAGCGCACCCTCGTCTCCGCGTTTGTCCATAGAAGGCCAAGCCCTGGAACCCATAGTCAAGGAACCCACGATGTCCTACTCAATCAAGGCAATCGACTGTGTAGTCAACCCGATCACCCCGGAAATCATGAAGCTGCGCCCGGCCTGGTCAAACAGTTTCTGGACCCGGAAGATCGGCCGCAAGCCGGGCCTGGAGGTCGGCGTGACCCACAAGCAAATGCTTGCCGCGCTCGACGCCGCCGGCATCGAGCGGGCCTTCCTGATCGCCACCAAGGTAGGGCGCCTGGGCCTGCCCGGCAGCTGGCATCTGCCCTACAAGCTGGTGGCCGACGCGGTGCAGAAATATCCGGACCGCTTCTACGGCCTGGCCGGCATCGACCCCACCGAAGGCATGCGCGGCGTGCGCGAGTTCGAGCACGCGGTGCGCGAATACGGGTTCATCGGCGCCCACGCCTACCCGCACTGGTTCGGCCTGGCGCCCGACCATGCCAAGTGGTACCCGTTCTATGCCAAGTGCTGCGAGCTCGACGTGCCCTACCAGCTGCAGGTCGGCCAATCGCTGGTCTACACCACCGAGCAATACCTGATGAGCGTCGGCCGCCCGATCACCCTCGACGCGGTGGCCTGCGATCTGCCCGAATTGAAGTTGATCGGCATCCACGTCGGCATTCCCTGGGTCGATGAAATGATCGCCATGGCCTGGAAGCACCCCAACATTTACATCGGCTGCGACGCACACAGCCCCAAGTACTGGCCGGCCTCGTTCGTGCATTACATCAACAGCTATGGCCGCGACAAGGTGATCTTCGGCACCGACTACCCGGTGCTCGATTTCGTGCGCACGCGCAACGAAATCGAGGCACTTGGTTTGAACGAGGAGTCGAAGCGCAAGCTGTTTCGCGAAAACGCCATTCGCATCTACAAGCTGGACGGTGGTGCGGTTGCCAAGGCGAACAAGCCGCGCCGCGCGCAGGCGGGCAAGCGCTGAATCACGCCGCTTTGCCGCACAGGCAGGTGCTTGGCGTCAGTCCAGGCCGAGCACCCCCGGGTTCATGCGCCGACCCGGATCGAGCGCGTCTTTGATCCGCGTGGCCAGCGCCGCGGCACCCGGCTCGAGCAGTGACAGATAGGGATAGAAGCGGCCGAGTTGCGCATGTTCGGCGTGGTGCGTGCGCATGATCTCGCGCAGCTCGTCGCGCAGGCGGCGCACCAGCGCGCGCGCCGGCAGGTTTTCCGCGCCGCCGCCGAAGCGCTCGCGATTGCGCGTCGACAGATACGAGAGCTGGATCGCATCAAGGCGATCCTTCCAGTAGAACATCGGCTCGATGGTGATGTAGGCGCCGGAGGACGAAATCATCCACGAATAGCTGATGCCGGCCGCCGTCAGCGCCGCGCGCTCGGCGTCGAGTTTCGCCACGAGGGCGCTCATGCAGGCGTCGGCGCGGGTCAGCGGCAGGATGCCGTGGACCGGCACCCAGCGCTCGCCGTCCGGGCCGACTAAGCCGCGCACCGAATAGGGCTTGGCGCGCATGGTTTTCGGGATCACATTGTCGATCTCGCGCCCGGCCGGGCGGCACACCGCGCGCGCCAGTTCAAGCTGGGCCTCGGCGATTGCCGCGTTGGCGGCCTCGACCGTCATGTGCAGCGACCAGCCGGCGTCATCAAGCAGGTTGCGGCCCATCGCCAGTTGCGCCAGGTCCTTGACCGCGCGGCCGAGCGAGCCGGCTTCGCGCACCACCGCGCCGACCACGCTGGCGGCTTCGGCGGCGTCGAGCCGGGTGGCCGACTGGCCCTTCAATTGATCCATCGAAAAGGCGCGGCTCACCAGGTTGCGCCGACGCAAGGTCACCAGCGCGGCGATCATGTCACCGGCGTGCTGGAAGGCGAAAGACGCGAAGGCGCACTCGCCTTCGAGCGCTAAGCGGATCACCACTTCGGTCTTGAAGCCGAAGGCGCCGCAGTCGCCGAGGAAGATGCCGCTCAGGTCCGGTCCGACGTAGCGCTGGAACGCGCTCGCGCCGGCGCGCGCCGCCGAACCGGTGTGCGCCACGGTGCCGTCGGCCAACACCACGGTCAAGCCCAGGATGTGGTCCATGCCGCCGGGAATGCTTTGCGAGGCGGTGCCGCCGACCGTTGAGTGGCTGCCCGAGATCGGGTTGATCTGCGCCGCGCGCAGCCCGTGCGGCTTGAGCGCCTCGGCCAGCGCCTGCCAGGTGACGCCGGCGCCGACCAGCGCATGCAGTTCTTCGGCATGGATGGTGATCCGGTCAAGCCGCGCGCTGTCGATCACCACCGCCGGCCCGTGCGGTACCACGCCGGCGGTGTAGGACAGCCCGGCGCCGCGCGGCACGATCGCGCTGCCGGCCTCGTTAAGCAGGGCGATGACAGCCGCCGCCTCCACGGTCGAACCGGGGCGGACCACCAGATCGGCGACGAGCGCCTCGGGCCAGAGGAACAGGTCGGAGGAGGCAAGGCGGCGCGCGCTCTCGTCAGCCAGAACGTTCTCGGCGCCGACCACGGCGGCAAGGGCGGTGTGCAGGGGGCTGGTGATCATGCGGGACTCCGGCCGGA
>JAYTDE010000372.1:0-4216 GCA_043736195.1 Burkholderiales bacterium
TGTCGAACTGCGTGCTGGTGAAAGACAACCACATCAAGATCGCCGGCAGCATCAAGAACGCGGTGGCAATCCTGCGCTCGCGGGCGCAGCACACCTTCAAGTTCGAAGTCGAGTGCGAGTCGCTGGCGATGGTGCAGGAAGCGCTCGATTGCGGCGTCGAGATCATCATGTTCGACAACATGGATCTCGATGAAATGCGCGCCGGCCTGAAACTGGTCAACAAGCGCGCCATCACCGAGGCCTCGGGTGGCGTCAACGAAAGCACGATTGTGGCGATCGCCGAAACCGGGGTCGACGTGATCTCGGTGGGCGACCTCACACACACCGTGAAGGCGGTCGACATCAGCCTGGACGTGCAGGGCATCAAGCCGAGCGCGCTGCGCACCATCGGCCGCATGCAGGCCGCCGGCGGATGACAGGCGGCGTCAAGTTCCGCGCGCGGCACGGCATCATCGTAGCTCTCGATGCCGATGCGGTTGATGCCTGCAAAGAAACCATCGACCTGACCACCCAAGTCGATGGCGTGGTCGGCTACAAGCTCGGCATGACCATGGCGCTGCGCCTGGGCCTGGCCGAATCGGTGCGGCAGTTGCGCGCCCATACCGACCTGCCGCTGCTCTACGATCATCAGAAGGCAGGGCCGGATGTGTTTGACATGGCGGCCAAGTTCGCTGGCCTGTGCGCCGAAGCCCGGGTCGATGGCCTGATCCTGTTTCCCACCGCCGGGCCGCGCGCGGTCGAGGGCTTTGTGGGCGAGACCATCAAGCGCGGCATGCTGGCCTTGGTCGGCGGCGACCTGCCCTTCCCCGACTACAACCTGAGTGGCGGCGGCTATGTGGCAGACGATGCGCTGGAACGCATCATCGACAAAGCCATCGAGTTCGGCGCCACCCACTTCGTGGTGCCCGGCAACACGCCAGACAAGCTCGCCTACCATTCGGCACGCCTGAAATCGCGCCTGGCCGCGCCGGTGTTCATCGTGCCCGGTATCGGCCCGCTGGGCGGCAAGATCGGCGACCTGGTGGCGGCGGCCAACGGTTGCAGCGTCTACGGCGTGGTCGGCCGCGCGGTGTATGGCGCACCTGACCAGACCCTGGCGGCGCGCAAGCTGGTGGATGAAGCGATGGCGGCCGGCTGATGGCCCCGACCCAGGTGCGGGTGCCGGTAGTGCTGTTCGACTGGGGCGAAACCCTGATGTGGATACCGGGCATGATCCATGACCCGGACCGGCATCTGGCATGTGTCGAGCAGGTCTACGCCAGCGCGGTGCGGCCGCACATGGGTGTTGCGGGTGCCGACATGCCGGCGGCGACCTTTCTCGAGTCTTACCTGTTGGCTTGCCGTATCCAGATCGGGCAGTCGAAGGAGACCCAGCGCGAACACAGCTTCGATGCCCGCTTCGCACTCGCCTTCGACCTGGCCGGCATCAAGTCGTCGCCGCCGCCCGCGGCGTTCGCTGCGATGGCCGATGCGCTCGGCAATGCGGTGGCGCAGGGCGCGCGCCTGCTCGATCACGCGGCCGAGGTGATCGAACAACTCGCGCAGTCGTATCGCCTCGGCGTGGTATCGAACTATCCGCACGGCCCAGTGGTGGGCGCCACGCTCGAACGCTTCGGCCTGCGACGGCATTTCGAGGTGATCGTGGTGTCATCCGACACCGGCTGGATGAAGCCGCATGCCGATTGCTACCGCCCGGCGTTGGCCGCATTGCCCGCACCCGCCGGCAAGACCATGATGGTGGGTGACGATCTCACCAATGACGTCAAAGGTGCCAAGGCGCTCGGGCTGCATACCGCTTGGATCGCACCGCAGGCCACGCAAATCGACTCGGCGGTCGACATTCATCTGACAAGCCTGGCCGAATTGCCGGCGCACTGCGCGCGGGTGTTCGCGTGACGCGCACCGCGAGGCCTGGCCGATGAACCTGCAGACCCAACTGCTGATCGACGGTGCGTTTGTGCCGGCCGCCACCGGCGGCACCTTCGATACCGCGACACCGATCGATTTGAGCGTGCTTGCCAGCGTGTCCAAAGCCGGCGTAGCCGACGTCGAACGTGCGGTGGTGGCCGCGCGCCGCGCCTTCGACGATGGAAAATGGTCCGGCATGGCGCCGTTTGCGCGCGGTAAGTTGTTGCGCCGCATGGCAGAGCTGATCCGCGCCGATGCACCGCGCATCGCCGAGGTGGAGACGCGCAACAGCGGCAAGACCATCGCCAATTCCGTAAACGAGGTCGAGAGTGCCGCCAATGTGTTCGAGTATTACGCCGGCGCGATGGACAAGTTTTTCGGCGACACCATTCCCATGGGCGCGGGTGTGCTCGACTTCACCCTGCGCGAGCCGATCGGCGTGGTGGCGGCGATCACGCCATGGAATTTTCCGTTCCTGGCCGCCGCCTGGAAAGTCGCACCGGCACTGGCCGCCGGTTGCACGGTGATCCTGAAGCCGGCCAGCTACACCCCGCTGACCGCCCTGATGCTGGGCGAAATCGCGCTGGCAGCCGGCCTGCCGGCGGGTGTGCTCAACATCCTGCCGGGGCCGGGTGCGCTGCTCGGTGAAGCGATCGCCACCCATCGCGGCATCGACAAGATTTCGTTCACCGGCGAGACCACCACCGGCGCCATGCTCCTCAAACTGGCTGCCAACGACATCAAGCGCGTCACCCTGGAGCTGGGTGGCAAGAGCCCGAACATCGTGTTCGCCGATGCCGATATCGGCAAGGCGGCGGCGCAGGCGGTGAAAGCCGGCTTTGGCAATGCTGGCCAGAGTTGCTCGGCACGTACCCGCGTGTTTGTCGAGCGCGGCGTGGCGCAGGAATTCACCGCCGCGTTTTGCGCCGCGACCCTGGCGGTCAAGGTCGGCGACCCGCTTGATGCGGCCTCCGAGATCGGCCCGCTGGTGTCGCAAGCGCAATGGAATTCGGTGCATGCCTTTGTCGAGTCCGGCGTGGCCGAGGGTTGCACGGTGCTCACCGGTGGCACGCGGCCGGCGGGCCTGGCCCAGGGCGCCTACTACGCCCCCACCATATTGACCCATGCCCACAACGCCATGCGCGTGGCCCAGGAAGAGATATTCGGCCCGGTGGTGGTGGTGATTCCGTTCGATACTGAAGCCGAGGCCGTGCGCCTGGCCAACGACAGCCCCTTTGGCCTCAATGCCTCGGTCTGGACGCGTGATATCGGCCGCGCCATGCGCGTGGCAAAGGCGCTGAAGACCGGCATGGTCAGCGTAAACTCGCATGGTAGCGCCAGCCGCTATGGCTATCTGGCGCCATTCGGCGGAGCCAAGAAATCCGGGCTGGGGCGCGAGCTCGGCATGCATGCGCTGGGGCTCTACACCGAAGTCAAGAACGTCTTCGTCGATCTGGAGGATTGAACCCGTGGCAACCCTGGCAATCACCGGCGGCACCCTGATCGATGGCAGCGGGCGCGATCCGATTCGCAATGCCACGGTGCTGATCGATGGCGAACGCATTCTGGCCGCGGGCCCGGCGTCCAGCGTGAGCCTGCCCCAGGGCACGCAAGTGCTCGATGCCGGCGGGCGCACCGTACTGCCCGGCATCATCGACTGCCATGTGCACGGCACCTATCGCGCGCGCGACATGCGCCAGCACCTGCTCAACGCGCCGACCTACAACGTGCTGCGCTCGACTGCGGTGCTCAAGGAAACACTGGCCTGCGGTGTCACCACCGCGCGCGACATGGGCGGCGCCGACGCCGGCTTTCGCGAAGCGATTGCCGAAGGCTATATCGACGGCCCGCGGCTATTGATCTCGATCGCGATGGTGTCGCAAACCGGCGGCCATGGCGACGCCTGGGTGCCGGCCGGCCTGCGCGTGCAAAAGCGCGCCTGGCTGCCAAGCCCGGTGGCCGACGGTGTCGATGAAGTGCGGCGCCTGGTGCGCCATATCCTGATGGCGGGCGCCGACTTCATCAAGATCTGCGCCACCGGCGGCATCACCTCGGTGACCGACTCCTGGGACGAGCCGCAGTTCACCCATGACGAGATTCGCGTCGCCGTCACCGAAGCGGCGACGCGCCGCAAGACCGTCGCGGTGCATGCCGAAGGCGTGGACGGCATCCGCACCGCGCTCGGTGCCGGCGTGCATTCCCTCGAACACGGCTGGTTCATCGATGAGCAGTGCGTCGACAGCATGTTGAAACAAGGCACCTGGTGGGTGCCGACCTTGGCCCTGGTGCCGCTGTCGCTGGAGCACCG
>JAYTDE010000373.1:0-6166 GCA_043736195.1 Burkholderiales bacterium
CGGCTTCAACAGGTAGTCGAGCGCCGCCAGATCGAAGGCCTTGAGCGCGAATTCGTCATAGGCGGTGACGAACACGATGCGCGGCACCGCGGCACCCGCCTCCAGCCGGTCGGCCAGTTCGGCTGCCACCTCCAGTCCGGTCAGGCCCGGCATGCGGATATCGAGAAACACGATGTCGGGCTTCCCGCTTTCGATCAGGGCCAGCGCTTCGATACCGTTGGCGGCCAGGGCGACGACCGCAAGTTCCGGCCAGGCCAGCGCCAGCGCCGCCTTCAGGCTTTGCGCCAGCAGCGGTTCGTCTTCGGCAATCAGTGCGCGCGTCATGGGAAGATCAAAGCGGAATGCGCAGCGTGACAGTCGCGCCGCCGGCCGGATTGTCGTGAATATCGACACGGGCAGCCCGGCCATAGGTCGCCGCCAGGCGTTCGCGCACATGCGTGATGCCAAGGCCGGTGCCGGCAGTGTGGCTGGCGCTGCGGGAAAGGCCCAGCCCGTTGTCTGCGATGCAGAAGACCAGCTGCGCGCCTTCCTGATGCGCCTTCACCTGCACATGGCCGCCCTCGATCTTCGGTTCCAGCCCGTGGCGGATCGCGTTTTCCACCAGTGGCTGCAGGAGCATGGGCGGCAACGCGTGTCGCGCCAGTTCAGCCGGCAGGTCAAGGGTGAACGCCAGGCGCGCGCCCATGCGAATCGCGATGATTTCGAGGTAATCGTTGAGCAGGGAAAACTCCTCGCCGAGTGTTGCGCTTTCGCTGCGCGCCGCGGTCAGGCTGGCGCGCAGATACTGGTCGAGATGCGCCAGCATGGTCTGTGCGCGAGTCGTGTCGGTGGCGATCAGTGCCTGCAGGTTGGCGAGAGTGTTGAACAGGAAATGCGGTTCGATCTGCGCCGTGAGAAGCTTCAGGCGGGCCTCGGCCGCCAGCTTTTCGCTCGCCGCCAGCCGTTCGCGCGTCGAGAAATACACGGTACCGCCAAAGCCTGCCGCCAGTGTCAATGCGAGAAAGCCGACTGCGGCGTTCATGCCGATCGAAGTCGGCTGGCCGGGAATACCCAGAATCAGGCCGCCCAGCAGGCTGCCGCCATACCAGCCGACAGTGGCGGCCACAAGGACAATCGCGATCATCGGCACGAAAGGCGACGGCCGTGTCGGCCACAGGCGACGACGCGGCAGGTCGATCAGCGCCCAAGTGCTCAGCCCGATGCACTGGCTGAACACGAAATTGACGGCGAAGCCGTGGCTGTGGCTGCTGCTGCCAAACAGCGTGATCGCCACTGCGATCAGAGTGTTGAGCACAACGGTTCCGGCGAACATATGCCGGATCGAAACGCGTACAGGTGTGCCCATCAGTTGCCACTATTCCCGGGAAGAGACAAGACTCAAGGATTGCGCGGGTGCTGCCGATCGAGCCGCTTGAGTTCGCTCTCGACCAGTTTTTCACGCAGTCCAAACCCGGGCCAGAATACTAGAAGCCCGTGGATCGCCAGGCCCAGCGCCCAGCCGCCCAAGGGAAACGGAAACCAGCGATGTTGTGGGGTGATGCTGAGGTTGATCAGCATCAGTCCCGTATTGACGGCGATGAACACCGTCAGGTGGATCAGGAAGCCGATCTTCGCACCGGCACGACGGCGCGCCAGTCGCAGGCGTTGCTCTTCAGTCATTGCGGTCCTTTCGTGGTGTTGTTCAGCCATGATTGATGGCGATCAGGCGGCTGCCGATCCCGACCGCGGTCGCAACCAGGGTCGTCAGCGCGACAAGCGGGATGGCAAGCGGCAGGGGAAGGCAGGCCGCGGCAAGTGCGGCTGTGGCAGTGGCTGCACTTGCCAGCAGCACGCGCTTGCGCTTGATGCCTGTCATGCCGTCACGCCGCGATTCGGTGTGACCAATCGGTTGGGGTTCCATTTTTGTATTAAGCCACGCCAAGCGCCGACCACAGCATGCGGCCAAGCAGGCGCTGTGGCAGTAGGGTGAAGGCGCCGGCGACGACCAGCCCGCCGGCAAACAGTCCCTTCATGATGCGCTGGTGCCGCGCGATGTTGCCGGTGATCGCGAAGTAGACCGCGCCGCCAAGACCTGCGATGGTGAATGCCGACAGGCCGTGAATCCACGAGAACTGGCCATGGGACTGGATCCAGAAACTCGAGATTGCGGTGGCAAGCATCAAGGCGACCCACATGCGGCCGAGCAGGCGATGGCTGCTGGTGCCCTTCCTGCGCATGAAAACAAGTGCGCCTAGCGTCAGTGCCGCCAGCGCGGCGATGGTGTGCATCAGTATGACTGGGGTGAATCCGGTAGGCATGATGGGCCTCTCGTGGTGGCGGTTGATGGACGCAGTGTCCGCTGCGCAACAGCCGGCACCAAGTGCGATGCGACGGAACGCCGGAATCAGGGAACGAATTGCCGGCCGGCGCGACCAATGGCGGTGCCTGCCTTGGCACAATCCTGGGCTAACATCGTGCGGCGAGCGTTACCTGCCTGCCACCAAACCCCTTGGAGACACAATGAAATTCATCCGTAGCTGGCTCATGCTTGCCGTATGCGCCTTAGCCACCCCGGCGCTGGCGCAAGCGCCGCTGAAAATGATCGTTGGCTTCCCACCCGGCGCCACCTCCGATACCTTGACCCGCGCCCTGGCCGAAGGCATGCGCGCGCACTTCGATCGGCCGATCGTGATCGAGAACCGCCCCGGCGGCGGCGGCTTGGCCTCAGCCAAGCTGGTGAAAGCCGCGCCGCCGGACGGCAACACGCTCTTGATGACACCCCTGGGCACCATGCTGCAGCCGCATTCGGTGAAGGCGGCGGACTTCAGTCCGCTCACCGATTTCGTTGCCATCACGCAGATCAGCACCTTCGACATCGCCTTTGCGGTTGCCCCCGAGTTGCCGGCACGCAGCCTGCAGGAATACGTGGCGCTGGTGAAAAAGGAGCCCAAGCGCGGCGACTTCGCTTCCGCCGCGGCCGGATCGCTGCCGCATTTCTTCACGCTGATGTTCGCGCGCAGCGCCGGCATCGACATGCTGCACATTCCGTACAAGGGCACGGCGCCCGCCGTCACTGCGGCAATCGCCGGCGAAGTGAGCCTGCTGTCGACTACTTCGGCCGATATCGCCAATCAGGTCAAGGCCGGCAAGCTGCGTGCGCTGGCGGTGTCCAGCGCGAAGCGCTCGCCAATGTTGCCCGAGGTGCCCACCATGCGCGAGCAGGGCTACAACATCGAGGGCAGCGCCTGGTATGCGTTTGTGGCGCCGCCCGGTACGCCGCCTGAGATAGTGAAAAAGCTCAATGCCGCGATCGTGGCGGCGATCAAGAGCCCGGTGACCGCTGATCGCATGCGCGCGATGGGTGTGGAGCCGACCGGCACCACGCCGGAGGCGTTTGCCGCGATTCTGAAAAGCGACTACGAGCGCTGGGGTGCGGTGATCAAGGCATCCGGATTCAAGGCTGACGATTGATCGATGGCGCTTTGCGCGCGGCCCGCGGCTGCGCACAAGGCGGTACGCACGAGAGAAGGGGCGCCATTGGCGCCCCTTCTGCTCTCAAAGCAGCGAGGTTTACTTCACCAGACCTTCAGCCTGGAGCGCTTCCTGCACCTTCGGCCGCGCGGCCACGCGCGCGTGGTGCGCCTTGAGCGCCGGCCATTGCCCGATCTCGAAGCCGACAAACTGGCCCCAGTTGGAAACGGTGAACAGGTACGCATCGGCCACCGTGAAGTTGTCGCCCATCAGGTACTGCTTGCCTTCAAGGTGGCGGCCGACGTATTCGAAACGCTTGGTCAGGTTGGCCTTGGCGGCGTCTTTCATCTCCGCCGAGGCGGCCGGGTTGAACATCGGCGAGAAGTTCTTGTGGATTTCGGAGGTGATGTAGTTGAGCCATTCCTGCACCCGATAGCGCTCCAGCGTGCCGGCCGCCGGCACCAGGCCCGAGGCCGGTTTCTGGTCGGCCAGGTATTGCACGATCACCGGGCCTTCGGTGAGCAACTGGCCGTTGTCCAGTTGCAGCGCCGGCACGTAACCCTTGGGGTTCACCAGCCAGTAGTCGCCGCCATCGGCCATTTTCTTGGTCTTGGTATCGGCCTTGACGAGTTCGATATCGATGCCGGCTTCACGCGCGACGATATGCGGCGAAAGTGAGCAGGCTGCAGGTGCATAAAACAGTTTCATGGTGAGTGTTCCTGTGGAAAGTTGACGCCGACCGATATGGCGCGGCGAGATGTAGCATTGTGTCTGTTGCCAAATTCAATATAAAGACGTTATTCAGAGATATATAATTGCGTTTTTCGGGATAATTAAACGCGAGGATGGACCGCTTCGCCGCCATGCAGGCGTTCGCCAAGGTAGTTGAACTGGGCAGCTTCACGCGTGCCGCCGAGCGCCTGGACATCTCGGCTTCGGCCTGCTCGCGCCACGTGGCCGACCTCGAAGCGCATCTGGATGCGCGGCTTCTCAACCGCACCACCCGCTCGATTTCACTCACCGAATCCGGGCGCGCGTTTCACGAGCGCTGCCTGCAGTTGCTGGCCGACCTTGACGAGGCCGAGGCAACCGCGCATGCCGGTCGCGGCCGCGCACGCGGCACCTTGCGCGTGACCTGCTCGGTCAATTTCGGCTTGCGCTACCTGGCTTCGCTGATCGCGCCGTTCCAGGCCCGGCATCCCGATGTGCGGCTTGATGTTTCCCTGTCCGACCGCATGGTCGATATCGTCGAGGAAGGATTCGACCTGGCCATCCGCATCGGTGAATCCGGTTCCACCAGCGTGATCGCCAGAAAGCTGGGCGAAACGCGCATGATCACCTGTGCCGCCCCCGACTACCTGCAGCGCTGCGGTACACCGGTGACCCCCGGGCAACTGGCGGCGCACAACTGCCTCCTGTATGAATACTTGAGCAACCGCAACGAGTGGCGCTTTGTCGATCGGGACGGCGGCGAACTGCGGGTGCGCGTGGGCGGCAGCTTGCAAACCAACAATGGCGACATGCTGGCGATCGCCGCCGCCTACGGCCTGGGCATCTGCTGCGAGCCGGATTTCATCGTCGCCACCGACCTGCGTGCCGGCCGGCTGGTGCGCGTGCTTGCCGACTTCGAGCCACCCGCATCGGTGATCCACGCGGTTTATCCAAGCCGCCGGCATCTGTCAGGCAAGGTGCGCGCCTTTGTCGATTTTCTGGCCGAAGCCAGCGCGACGCGTGGCCTGCCGCCTGCCGCCACGCTGCTTTCTCGGGTATAAAGCGGTTTCCCGTCCATTGCGCGGAACCATGAACCAGATTGACGGCCGCACCGGCCTGCCCGATTCGGCACCCTTGACCATCACGCATGTGATCTATGGCCTGCATGCCTGGAGCGCGGTCATCGGGCTTACCACCGCGGCGTTCGTGGTTACCGCCTTTCTTGCCGGCTGGCCCTCGATCATCGGTGTGATTCTCAGTTACGTGTACCGCGGCGAGGCCGCCGGTACCTATCTGGAGAGCCATTTTCGCTGGCAGATCCGCACCTTCTGGCTGGCCCTGATGTGGGCGGTGATCGGCGGTCTCGCGTTCATATCCCTGATCGGCATTCCGTTCGCGTTTGCCATCTGGATCGTCACCGGCCTGTGGGTGTTGTATCGCATCGCGCGCGGCTGGATCGCATTGTCGAAAGCGCAGCCGATGCCGGAGCCAGCGAAGTCCTGGATGTAGCAGCTTGGCGCGGCCGCGCAGCCGTAGCATCGGCGCCGCGCACGTCCCGAAAGTTACCTACCGGCATCCTTGCCAGCCTTTAGCCTGTATCCATGAAACTTTCCCGCAGAACCGTTTTGAAGCTAGGCGCGCTCTGCGGCATCACCGGCTCCGCGCAGGCGCAAACCACGTTTCCACGCGGCCCGGTGCGCCTGATCGTGCCGTTCCCGCCCGGCGGCCCGGTGGACGTCACCGCGCGCGCCCTGGCGCAGCGCCTGACCGAACTGTGGGGTCAGCAGGTGGCCGTGGAAAACCGCAGCGGCGGCAACAGCGTGATCGGCGCCGAGGCGGCGGCGCGCGCCGCGCCCGACGGGCAAACCATCTTCGTCGGGGCGATTCACCAATCGGTATTGCCGGGCTTCGGCAACAAGCTGCCGTACGATCTGGAAAAGGATTTCACCCCGGTGATGTTCGGCGCGCAGTTTCCGATCATCCTGTGCGCCCACCCGTCGGTGCC
>JAYTDE010000374.1:0-12014 GCA_043736195.1 Burkholderiales bacterium
CGGGTGCGCGCGCAAAGCGTCAGCGAACTGATCGCGCTTGACCGTGCCAATCCGGGCAGCATGAACTATGGCGCGGTGGGTGAGGGAAGCCTTGGCCACATAGCCGCTGTGGTGTTCAACCGGATGACCGGATCAAAGTTCGTCCATGTGCCCTATCGTGGTGCACCCCAGGTCGAAACCGCCTTGATCGCCAACGACGTGCAGATATTTTTCGACGTCCCGATCACCGCGGCGCCGCAGGTCAAGGCAGGAAGAGTCCGCGCGCTGGCGGTGACCGGCTCACGGCGCATCGCCGCGTTTCCCGATGTACCAACCATGGCGGAAGCTGGCGTTCCCGGCTATGACGTGACCAGCTGGAACGGCCTCCTCGCGCCTGCCGGCACACCGCGGGAAATCATTCGCAAGCTCAACACCGAGATTTTGCGCATCCTGCGGCAGGCCGACGTCAAGGAATGGCTGGCGGCGCGGTCGATCGAGGCGGTTGGCAGTTCCGCGGAAGAATTCGGCGCGCTGATCGAATCGGACATCGCAAAGTGGGCGAAGGTCATCGCCGATGCCGGGATCAAGGCCAATTGATGTGCCCGTGCGCGCTCAGTAATAGCTGTCAAACGCGTCTGAAAGGATTGTCCGCATGCCAACCATGAACCTCTCGCCAGGCTGTGACCTGTTCTACCAAATCGACGATTTCACCGATCCGTGGACCACTGCGGAAACCGTCATGCTCCTGCATGGCAACGCCGAAAGCGGCGAGGCCTGGCGCGCCTGGATTCCGCATCTTGGCCGCCGCTATCGCATCGTGCGGCCGGACATGCGCGGCTTTGGGAGATCGACCGCGATGGCCGAAGACTTTCCCTGGACCATCGATGGCTTAGTTGACGATTTCGCCCGCCTCGCCCGGCACCTTGGCATCGCTTCGTTTCATCTGGTCGCAGCCAAGATCGGCGGCACCATCGCGCTCAAGTTCGCGGCCGAGCAGCCCGCGCTCCTCAAGAGCCTGACGGTGCTCGGTGCGCCGCCGGCGCCAAAGAACACCCTGGCGACGACGGTCAGCCAATGGAAGGTGCAGTTGAGGGAGCAGGGGGTCGAGAGCTGGGCGCGGCAGTCGATGCGCGGCCGGCTCGGCAGTAAGGTGCCCGACGCCATGCTCGAATATTGGTCGGTCCTGATGGGCCGCACCAGCCTTTCCACCCAATTGGGCTTCATGCAGATGGTGCCGACCATCGACCTCACGCCTGATCTACGCCGGATTGGCTGTCCGACCCTGGTGATCACCACCACCGGCAGCGGCCTGGGTTCGGTCGAAGACACGCAAGCGTGGTGCAAGCTGATTCCGCGTTCCGAGCTGCTGGTGATCGACGGCGACTCCTATCACGTGGCGGCTTCGAATGCCGACCAGGTCGCAACCGCAGTTGCGCGCTTTCTGGAAAAACACGGCGGGGCGGGGTAGAGCTCAGTGATCAATCAAATACGTAAATTCGCCCGCTCTGCGCCACGCATCCCCGGCGCTGCTTGTGCCGCGCTGCTGCTGATGGCCTGCAGCAGTGCGTTTGCCCAAGCCTACCCGCAGCGGCCGGTCCGCATGATCGTGCCGTATCCGGCAGGGGCCGGCACCGACATCGCCACCCGCATGCTGGCGCTACGCATCGGCGACAACTGGGGCCAGCCGATGGTCGTCGAAAACCGTGCCGGCGCCGGCGCCATCGTTGGCGTTGACGCGGTCGCCAAGGCGGCGCCCGATGGTTACACGCTCGGGATCGGCGATATCGGCCCCTTGGCAATCAACCAGGCTCTCTATGCGAAGCTTCCGTACGACAGCTTGCGCGACCTGACGCCGGTGATAGAAGTCGCCAACCTGCCGTTCATGCTGGTGGTGCATCCTTCACTTGGCGTGTCTTCGGTGGCCGAACTGATCGCCCTGGCCAAGCGCCGACCGGCGCAGATCAACTACGCCTCGGGCGGCAACGGCACCGCGTCGCACCTGGCGACCGAACTGTTCAAGAAGCAGGCGGGGATCGACCTCGTGCACATTCCGTACAAGGGGCAGCCGCCGGCACTCAACGACCTGTTGGCCGGCACCAATCAGGTGATGTTCCTGAATCTGCTGACCGGTCTGCAACACGTGAAAACGGCCAGGCTGCGGGCGCTGGCGGTAGCCAATGCGCGGCGTATTCCGACATTGGCCGAAATTCCTACGATCGCCGAGTCCGGCGTGCCAGGCTACGAATTTCTGGTCTGGTTCGGCGTCATCGCGCCGGCCGGCACGCCGGCGCCGATTGTCGAACGCGTCAATGCCGAGTTTCGCCGCGTGCTGGCGCTGCCGGAAATTCGCGATCGCCTGGAGAGGGAGGGCGGCATGCAGGCCGCTGGCGGCAGCCCTGCGCAGTTCGCCGCGCTCATCGCCGGCGAACAGGAGCGCTGGGGCAAGCTGGTCAAGGAGACCGGTGCGCGTATCGATTGAAACCGGACCTCACCTTCAGCCATTCGTTGCCACCTGTCGGACCACCTGTATTGCCGCCCATCACTGACCACCCGCGAGGCCAAGTCGAATGCCCACCCTGACAGCGCCCGATGGCGCCGAACTGTTTTACTCGATCGATGACTTCACCGACCCCTGGCATAGCGCAGACACCGTGGTCATGCTGCACGGCAATGCCGAAAGCGGCGAGGCATGGCGCGCCTGGGTACCGCATTTCGCGCGCCGCTACAAGGTGGTGCGCGTCGACACCCGCGGCTTCGGGCGCTCGGCGCCAATGCCTGCGGACTTCCCATGGACCAAGCAGGTGTTGGTGGGCGATCTGGCGTCGGTCACGGCGAGACTCGGACTGAAGAAATTCCATATCGTCGCCGCCAAGCTGGGCGGGACCTTCGCCCTGCATTTCGCCGCGGTGCGGCCGCAACTTGTGCAAAGCCTGTGTGTCATCGGCGTACCGGCATCTCCGGGGCAGGCGTTCAGTGCGTCGCTGCCGGGCTGGGTCGCTGAAATGGAAACGCATGGCGTGCGTAGCTGGGCGGCGTCCACCATGCGTGCGCGCCTGGGCAGCCGGGTATCGGACGCGCACCTCAACTGGTGGAGCAATTTCATGGGGGCCACCGCCTTGTCGAGCCAGCGCGGCTTCATGAAAATGGTGGCGACGCTCGATGTTGCCCCGGACCTGCCGCAGATCCGCTGTCCGACGCTGGTGGTCACCTCCACAGCCAGCCCGATGTGGTCAGTGGAAGGCACGCAGGCCTGGCAGAAACAGATTCCGCATTCCGAGTTTCTCGTACTCGAGAGCGACTCGTATCACATCGCCGGGTCGGAGCCCGACGAAGTGGCGCCGCGGGTGCGCGCTTTCGTCGACCGGCACGCGTCAGCCGCCTGACAGGCGCTGGTTCTCATCAACTCACTTTAAGGGAAGCACACATGACTGCAATGCGCATCCTGCAAGCGCTGCTTCTGATCGTATCAACCGTATGTGCGACACCAGCGGCCGTAGCGCAGCCGTTCCCCAACCGGCCTGTCCGCATCATCGTTCCCGCGCCGCCGGGTGGCGCGATCGACATCATCGCGCGCCTCCTGGCCGACCGCCTGGGCAGCACATGGAACCAGGCGGTTTCGGTCGAAAACAAGGCCGGTGGCAGCCAGATCATTGGCACCGAGGTGGTGGCCAAGAGCCCACCGGATGGCTACAACCTGGTGATCATCGCCTCTAGCCACGCGGTCAATCCGGTGCTGTTCAAGAAGATGCCCTACGACTCCACCAGGGACTTTTCCTTCGTCGTGCAGACCCACGCAGTGCCACTGCTGCTGGCGGTGACCAATTCGCTGCCGGTCAAGAACGTCGCCGAACTGATCGCCTATGCCAAGGCGAATCCGGACAAGCTCAGTTACGCCTCAAGTGGCCAGGGCAGCTCGCTACGCACCGCCGCCGAACTGTTTCGCGCGATGACCGACACGCAGATACTGCATGTGCCCTACAAGGGCAGCACCGCCGCGCACCCGGACCTGATCGCCGGGCGCACCTCGATGATCTTCGACACCATCACGGCGATCCTGCCGCAAGTGAAAGCGGGCGCGGTGCGCGCGCTGGCAGTCACCACGCTGGTGCGCTCGTCGATCGCACCGGAGGTTCCAACGATCGCGGAATCCGGGGTGCCCGGTTACGACGCCAGTTCATGGGGCGGCATCCTGGCGCCGGCCGGCACGCCCAAAGACGTGGTCGACACGCTCAACGCTGCCATGAGCAGGATTCTGCTGGCGCCGGACGTTAAAGCGCGCCTTGCGAATTCAGGCATCGAAGTCGCACCCGGCACGCCGCGCCAGTTCGAGGATTTCATGCAGTCGGAAATGCGCAAATGGGCGAAGGTGGCGAAGGATGCGGGGGTGGTACCGGAGTAGGGCTAAGGGTCGCGACTAGCCGCCGGCGTTCCTGGTTTCTTCGTACCAGGCCATATAGTCGGCAAACGCCTGCTGCGGCAAATAATGAGGCGCATAGCCCGCATCACGGGCAATCCGCGTGATGCTCATCGGTGAACGCGGCGCTGGTTTGTTGCGTCCCAGGGTGCATTCATCGAGTATGTCCGAGAACCGGTAGCTGAAGCGCGGGAAACGTTGCTTGAGGCGGGCGCACCAGTCTTTCATCGACCAGCGCCTGCCGGCCGACAGGTGGTAGATCGGCTCGGGCGACGCCGGCAGGTCGAGCACCGCAGCCAGCCCGCGCGCCACATCGACCGAATAGACCCAGTCGTCGCCGGCCTCGCTGTGGATCACCGCTGTGCCATGGTTCTCGGCCACCCGCAGCAACTGCAGCGGCATGCTCAGCGTATCGCGCACGCCGGTGTCGTATTCCCAGCGGCCGAACACCATGCCCAGACGCACAACGGTGAGGTTGAGGTCACGGGTTTGCCGATAGCGCAGGCCGGTGCGCTCGGCGGCGAATTTGCTGATGCCGTACAGCGTTTCCGGCAGTGCGGCGCTGGCCTCTTCGTCGAGGATGTCGGCGGCGCGGCCGGCGCCGCCGAAAATGGAGCCGGTGCCCAGTTGGACCACCCGCCGCACCTGGTGGCGCACGGCGGCTTCCAGCAGCTCGACCGTGCCGATCAGGTTGACCATGAAGATGTCGCGCGCGGCACGCTTCTCGCGCTGAATGTCGGCGGTGATCGCGGCGCCATGAATCACGCGATCGACCGCGTGGGTTTTCAGCACCGCATCAAGATCGGTCGCGCTGCCGACATCGCCCGCCACCACATGCAGGCGACCCGGTGCGCGCTGCAATGCCGCCAGCGCCGCTGACGGCGGCGGCGCCGGCCCGAACAGCACTACATCTTCGCCACGTCCGAGCAAATACTCGGCTGCATTGATTCCAACAAACCCGCAACCGCCAGTGATCAGCACTGCCATCTCTTGTCCTTTCGGAAATTCTTCATTCTGTGAAGTCGGCCGACTTCGTGACCAACTGCGCGTGTTATTCGATGCCGAGACCGGCGGCAGCCGCGATGCGCTTCCACTTCTGCACTTCGGCGGCGATGAAGGCAGCACTCTGCTCCGGCCCCAGCACCAGTGGTTCGATCGCCAGCGCGGCCAGTCGCGTCACATAGTCGGGGTCCGCGATGATCCTGCTGTTGGCGGCCTTGAGGCGCGCCTGCACCTCGGCCGGTGTCTTGCCGGGCACCGCAATGCCCCACCAGGTGCTGGAGATGATGCGCGGTATGCCCAGTTCGGTAAAAGTCGGCGTGTCCGGCAGGAGTTTCAGTCGGCTGCCGTGGGCCACCGCCAGCGGACGCAATTTGCCGCTGGCGAAGTTGGCTTTGAGGGTGCTCAAGTCATTGACCGTCATGTCGACTTCGCCGGCCAGCAGCGCCAGGGTCGCAGGGCCGCCGCCCTTGTACGGCACGTGCAGGAGATCGATACCGGCCTCATGCCTGAACAGTTCGCCGGCCATTTGCACGATGGTGCCGGTGCCGGCCGAGGCGAAGGTGTATTTGCCCGGATTGCGTTTGGCCAGCGCGATCAGTTCAGTCGCGCTCTTCACCGGCAGCCCATCGCGCACCGCCAGAATGTGCGGCGCATTGGCGATCAGGCCGATCAGCGAAAAATCGCGGGTGAAATCGTAGGGCAGGTTCTTCATCGTCACCTGGTTGACCGCCATCGTGCTGGTGGTCCCGAACACGATCGTGTAACCGTCTGGCGTTGAGCGCGCCACCGCGTCGGTGCCGATGGTGCCGGCGGCGCCGTCGCGGTTGAGGGTGGCCACCGGCTGCCCGAGTAGCGTGGCCAGATGCTGCGCATACAGGCGACCGACGATATCGGCCGGGCCGCCGGCCGGGAAGGGGATCACCATCTGGATCGGACGACTCGGGTAGGCGTCGGCGGCGAGTGCGGCCTGGATACCGCAGGCTCCGGCCAGCGACACAGCGGCGGCGCTGCACAATGCGCGATGCCACCGTCGTGCCGCTTGATGTGGTGCAGGTGCAGTGATGGTGGTCATGTGGCTCTCGTGGAATGTTTGACCGAACACAGGTGGTCAATGATGTGGTCGCAATGGTTGGCAAGCGGCTTTTCGCGTGCTCAAAAAGCGTGTACGCATGAAGCGTAGTCGGGACGCGAGCCGATGAAGCCGCCGTGTTGCAGGCTGTATGAAAGACGATCGATGCCTGGCTTGGATACCTGTGGCGCGCGCGCCCAAACTCCGCTCCGGCAATAGCGTTCAACGGCTGGGCGAAAAATCGCGTCCGGCACCTCGGGGAAGAACGCCGCGGTGATGCGCGCCAGTTCGGCGGGGCCGTGGCTGGCGACCCAAAGCTGCAAAGCCTGCAGCGCCCGATAGACGCCGGCGAATGCCTCGTGCCTGGCCGCCAGACCGTCACGCGAACAAATGAAGGTGGTGTAGACGGTCGGCCCGCGCTCGCTGGCGGCACAAAGCAGTTTGCCCGAGCCTGCTGCCAAGGCCTGGCTGACATGGGGTTCGAACAACTGGATCACGTCGAGTTCGCCATCATTGAGTGCCTGCAGCTGCTGCGCCATCGTCAGACCGGTCCTCACATGGCCGCCGGCGATCATCGCCTGCACGTCGATGCCCGCGTCATGCAGGTCGGCCTGCAGGCACAGCCAGGGCGTCGGTACTTCGGAGACCACGCCGATGCGCAGCGCCGCCAGGCTGGTGAGAGCAAAGTCGGGCGCGGCGATGCGGCCGACCAGGCAAAATGGATCACGCGCCACCACCTCGCCGAAGCACAGCAGCGACGCGCCGTTGGCCGGCGTTCTGTCGTGGTCCTTCATCACCCGCATCGGACCGCCCCAGGTCAGGTCGATCGCGCCGCTCTTGATCTGCTCGATCGCGCCGCCGGGTGCGCCGGGCGGCAGCCACTCGATGGCCACGCCTTCGTGTTCGGCAAGCCCCAGGACCCTGATCGCATAAAAGGGCACGTAAAAAATCGCCCGAAAATTCTCGGCCAGGGTGATTTTCATGATCGCGGCTGGGGGCTGGGCTTCACGGCTTCACCCCGGTGATCGAGGCCGCCATTGCCGCCGGGTCGCGCATGGGCCAGCGGCCGCTGACCGCGTGGGCTACGAATGACTCGACCACCCGATTGAATTCGCCGGCCGCTTCGAGATTCATGGTGTGGCCGCAATTGGGCAGGATCGCCAGCGCGGCGGACGGGATCACCTGCTTCAACATCAGGCCGGGTTGCAGGCAGGGCCAGTCTTCGTCGCCGTTGAGGATCAGGGTTGGCACCGTCAGGTTTTTGAGCGCTTCGGTCATGCTGTAGAGTGAAGGCCGTTCGCGCTGCACGCCAAGCTGGGTGTTGGCCGAGCCGAGCGCCGAATGCGCGATCAGTTGCGCCTTGAATTCGGCGAAGCCGCGCGGGTCCGATTTCTGGAACGGCAGGCGGGTCGGGCCGACCGCGTATTTCTCGCCAAACACCTGCATGCCCTGATCGAGCAGCATCACCGCGCAGGCTTCCGCTTCCTCGCGAAAGCGGTCGCGCTGCGCTAACTCCGCGCCGTAGCCACAGCCGGCGACGCACAGTGACAAAGCGCGGCCGGGATGCTGCAAGCCGAAATGCAGGGTGGCGAAGCCGCCCATCGAGAGGCCCACGATATGCGCGCGTTCGATGCCGGCATGGTCCATCACCGCCAGAATGTCGGCCACCGCGCGCATTTGCGAGTAAGACGACGCCGATGGCGGCACCGCCGATGGTGGATAGCCACGCGCGTTGAAGGTGAGGGTGAGGTAGTGGCTGGCGAAATGGCGCACCTGCGGCTCCCAGCTGCGCATGTCGCCGGCGAATTCGTGAACGAAGACGATCGGCACCCCCGATCCGGTGATTTCGTAAAACAGATCGACGCCGTCATCGGTGCGTGCAACTGACATGCTGCTTCTCCCGTCAAGGTTTTTGCCGCGTTACTGCTGGTGGTGGCACTCAATGCCGCGAAGTGTAGCCGGGCCGGGCGCGCTCGCCGGGTGCGGATGGCGGCTGCGCCGCGATCTCGTCGGCGGCGCGCCGGCCAAGAAAGTCACCTGCGCCATCATTCGAAGGTCAAGCGCGCCCTCTTGATCACCGAGCCCCAGCGTTGATAGTCCTCGCGCATGAATGCAGTGAATTGCTCCGGCGTGCCGCCAGCCGGCTGCGTGCCCTGGTCGGCGAAGCGCTGTCGCAGGTCTGGCGCATCGAGCACCTTGCGCAGTTCGGCATTGAGGCGGTTGACGATTGCGCTCGGTGTGGCGGCCGGTGCCTGCAAGCCATACCAGATCAGGATTTCCATGCCCTTGACGCCGCGCTCGGCGAAGGTTGGAACCTCCGGCAGCAATGCGTTGCGTTGTGCACTGGCGGCGGCGAGTGCGCGCAACTTGCCTGACTGGATATGCGGCAGCAGCGAGGGCGCGGCATCAAACATCGCCTGCACCTGGCCGCCGGCGACGTCCAGTACCGCCGGGCCGCTGCCCTTGTAGGGCACATGCAGGATGTCGGTGTCGGTGGCAACCTTGAACAGTTCGCCGGCCAGATGCGGCGCGCCGCCGTTGCCGGAAGACGCGAAGCTCAGTTTCCCCGGGCGTGACTTGGCCAGCGCGATGAATTCGTCGACCGACTTCGCCGGCAGCGCCGCGTTAACCGTCATGATCATCGGCAGGGTGGCCAACAGTGTGACCGGCGCGAAGTCGGCGAACGAGTCATACGGCAGTTTCGGGAACAGATAGGGCCCGATGCCGTGGGTGGTGATCGAATTCTGCAGCAGGGTGTAGCCGTCGGCCGGTGCCTTGGCGACCAGCGCCGCCGCGATGGTGCCGCTGGCGCCGCCGCGATTTTCGATCACTACTGAAACACCGAGCGACTGCGACAGCTTGGCGCCGACGGTGCGGGCGATGAAGTCGGCGGCGCCGCCCGGCGGCACGGTGACGTAGATGTGGATCGGCTTGCTTGGGAATACGCCCGGCGCAGCGGCGCCCTGTGCCCAGCAGTTGCCGGCAGCGAGAAACAGCAGGCAGTACGATAGAAATTTCATTGCAGACTTTCGAGTCAGTGGTGCGGCCCGTGCATGGCGAGGTGCAGCGAACATTCTCGCCATTATGCGATTGGTGCGGGAGGCGCGGTGAGTTACAGTGAAATCCCCGGCTCGTCCCTGTGCCCCCGTACAACACGCAAGACGCGGACCAGTTTCCGGATCGACGCCTGATATCGGTGAAACTGGTCGCGAAAAGCCGGCATTGTGCCGTGCATGACCCTGTCATGCGTTGGCACCCAAGGTTGCAGCCATTGGCTCACCGGAGATTGCTGGACGATGCAAGTCAGACTAGCCGAGAATTTTCGCGCGCTGTTCTACGCCCCCTTTTATGCCACCCAGGCACTCGCGTTTTACCGGCAGGAGGGCGTGGAACTCGTATTCTCCGCCAGCGCCGCACCGGGTGATGCGATTGCCGCGCTGGTCAGGGGAGAGCTCGACCTGACCTGGGCCGGCCCGATGCGCGTGATACGCGACCGCGCCGAAAATCCGCTGACCGGCACCTCGCTGGTGTGCTTTTGCGAGGTTGTCCGGCGCGATCCGTTTTACCTGGTGGGTCGTGCCGATCGTCGCGATTTTCAGTTGCCTGACCTCGCCAGTCTGCGCCTGGGGTCGGTCAGTGAGGTGGTAACCCCCTGGCTGTGCCTGCAGCAGGACCTGCGTGACGCCGGGGTCGATCCGGATAGCGTGAAGCGCGTCGCCGACCAGTCGATGCAGGCCAATCTGGAGGCCCTGCTGCAAGACCGGCTTGATGTCGCGCAACTGTTCGAACCCTATGTGTCACAAGCGCTGGCCGGCGGTCAGGCGCACATTCTGCATGCCGCCAGCGACCGCGGACCCACCGCCTACACGAGCCTGATCGCCACCCGCGATGGCGTGGCGCGCAACGCAGCGGCAATGCAGGCGATGGTGCGCGCCACCGCGCGCATGCAGGCCTGGATGGCGACGCATGATGCGTACGAACTGGCCGGCGTCGCAGCGCCATACTTTCCACAGGTTGAGCGCCGGCTGTTCGATGAATCGATCCGGCGCTACGCGTTGGCGGGCATCTGGGCTAGCGACCCGGGTATTTCGCGTCAAGGTTTTACCAGGCTCGCGCAAAGCGTTTACAGCGGCGGACTGGTCGATAAACTGGTTGCTTACGATGAATGCGTCGCGCAGCTCTGAACAGCATGCCCGCAGCGATGCGGCGCGTTCTGGCCGTATCATGAGCGCTGGCAGTGCGCCAGAATCCCGGCAGCGGGAAACTGTCTGCGCAATCGGGGGCGCCGGCATCTGCTCAACTCGACCGGAGATAACCATGCTTCGCAAACTGACCGCCCCGGTGTTTCTCGCTTGCGTGGCTGCACTCGCCAGCCTGCCCGCGGCCGCGCAATCCGCCCCCGAGGTGACCCTCACCCGGATCGATTGCGGCACCCCTGTCCTTACCGATGTCGCCCGCTGGAACGATGCCTACGCCTTCAACGGCTTCAAGGTGCTGTTCACCTATAGCTGCTACTTGATCAAACGCGGTGACGAGTACCTCCTGTGGGATACCGGGCATTTGATGACAGCCGGCGCGCCGGCGCCGAAAGTGAGCATCGTAGACCAGTTGGCTCAGCTCAAACTCAAGCCCGAGCAGATCAAGTACGTCGGCATCAGCCACTACCATCCCGATCATACCGGTCAGGTGTCGTCGTTCCCCGCTTCGACAGTACTGATCGGCAAAGCTGACTGGGATGTCCTCACCGCGCCCAGGCCCATCGTCGGCGCCAACCTCATCGCGCCGTTCGCACACTGGATCAGCGGTGCCGGGAAGCTCGAAGCGCTCACCGGCGACAAGGATGTTTTCGGCGACGGCACGACAATGATCATCAACACCCCCGGCCACACGCCCGGGCACCGCAGCCTGCTGGTGCGACTGAAGGAAATGGGCAATGTGCTGATTTCCGGCGACCTCTCGCACTTTCACGAGAACTATGAAATCAATGGCGTGCCCGGCTTCAACACGCATCGGGGTGACACCATGGCATCGCTGGACCGCTTCAAGAAAGCAGCGGCCAACCTGAAGGCCACGGTGATTCTTCAGCATGATGCGCGGGACGTGAACAAGCTGCCGGCGTTTCCGGCTGCGGCGAGGTAGTCAAGGTCGGGCAAACTCCTAGAATGCGGTTTTAACGACTTTCCGGGAAGCCGCACCCATGACCACGACCACTGCCCGCAGCATCGCCAACCTGATCGAGGCGCGCTTCGGCCTGCCCGCCAGCGTCGGCCACGACATGCCCGCCAGCGGCACCGTAGCCGGCATGCTGTCGCACCGCTCGACGCGGCGCTTCACCGCGCAAGCGGTGAGTGCCGAGACGCTCGAAGTGGTGCTTGCAGCGGCCCTGTCCTCGCCCGCCAAGTCCGACCTGCAGCAGGCCAGCATCGTCATCGTGCGCGACCCCGCGCAGCGCGCCGCGGTCAACGCGCTGGTGCCGTCGATGCCGTGGATCGCCAATGCGCCGGAGTTCCTGGTGTTCTGCGGCGACAACCGGCGCATGCGGCGCATCGC
>JAYTDE010000375.1:0-2137 GCA_043736195.1 Burkholderiales bacterium
CGCGCGGCCCGTGCAACTGGTGCTGCGCCGCGATGCCGGCCAATAGCGGGTGGCCCGCTGTCACCGGCATGATGCGCCCGTCTTCACCGGCGATACCCATGTCGATCAACCAGCGCTCGAATTCCGGCGCGCGCTTCAAGCCCAGCACCGAGCGCGCGAACAGCGCATCATGGAATGACAGGCTCTGGTAATTGAGCATCACGTCATCCGCTCCCGGCACGGCGATCACGAATGTGACGCCGGCGGCGGCCAGCAGCAATAGCAGCGTGTCCATGTCGTCGGAGTCGGCCTCGGCATGGTTGGTATAGCAGACGTCACAGCCGATCGGCAGGCCCATCAGCTTGCCGCAAAAATGATCTTCCAGGCCGGCGCGAATGATCTGCTTGCCGTCGTACAGATATTCCGGGCCGATGAAGCCGACCACGGTGTTGATCAGCAGCGGCGAGTAGCGGCGCGCCACCGCGTAGGCACGTGCCTCGCAGGTTTGCTGGTCGACGCCGTGGTTGGCACGCGCCGACAGCGCGCTGCCCTGGCCGGTTTCGAAATACATCACGTTGTCGCCAACAGTGCCGCGCTTGAGGGAATGGGCGGCGGCCTGCGCCTCGTCGAGAATGGCGAGTGTGACGCCGAACGAGGTGTTGGTCTGCTCGGTGCCGCCGATCGACTGGAACACCAGGTCGAGCGGCGCGCCTTGCTCAATCGCCTTGATCTGGCTGGTGACATGGGTCAACACACAGGACTGGGTCGGGATGGCGAAGCGGGTAATGGTTTCATCGAGCGATTTCATCAGCTCGATCAAGACGGCCAAGCTGTCGGAGGCCGGGTTGACGCCGATCACCGCGTCGCCGGCGCCGTACATGAGGCCATCGAGCAGCGAGGCGGCGATGCCGCGCGCGTCGTCGGTCGGATGGTTCGGCTGCAGGCGCACCGACATGCGACCGGGCAGGCCGATGGTGTTGCGAAAGCGCGTGATCACTTCGCACTTGCGTGCCGTAACGATCAGGTCCTGGTTGCGCATCAGCTTGCTGACCGCGGCGGCCATCTCGGGTGTGACGCCCGTGCGGATGGCCGCCAGTGCTGTCGGCGTGGCGGCCGCCGACAACAACCAGTCGCGAAAGTCGCCCACGGTCAGGTGCGCGATCGGCGCGAAGGCGGCAGCGTCGTGGCTGTCGATGATCAGGCGCGTGACAGCATCGTCTTCGTAGGGGATCAGCGCTTCATTGAGGAAGGTCGCAAGCGGTACATCGGCCAGCACCATGCGCGCCGCCATGCGCTGCTGCGCCGATTCGGCGGCGACCCCCGCCAGCAGGTCGCCAGAGCGCTGCGGCGTAGCCCTGGCCATCACCTCACGCAGACTCTCAAACAGGTGGCGGGTGGCGCCGATGGTGGCGTGGTAGCCCATGCTGGTGCTCAGAAGTTTTGGTGGCGCCGCTGTGACAGCCGTTGCAGTGGTCCCGCGCGGGTGCGGGCGACGCGACGCCCGGTCAATCGATCGAGCGCGGCCGCTGCTCCGATGGCCTGCTTGGGCAGGCTGGAACTCACGATGCGGCTCCCGCCACTGCGATGGACGCGCCACCGGTGGCAGCCGACCGCACGAAGGCATCCATCGCGGCGATGCCGTTCTCCACATCGTCCAGCGGCACCGGATAGGGCGCGTCACCGGCGACCGCGCGCGCGAAGGCCTCCATCACGAAGCGCTCCGCATCTTCTACAGGCCAAGTCAGGCGCCGCACCGGCTGCCCCACCATGCCCACCTCCAGCACCTCATGGTCGAGCACATGGGCCCAGCCGCGGGTGCCAAACAGTTGCAGGCGCCACAGCCTTGCGGTGGCGGTCAGGGTGCTCATGTAGCCGGATTGCCCGCCGGCGAAGCGCAGCGCGCAGGCCGAGGTGTCGTCGAGCTCGATCTTCAGCACCTGCCGCAGGCTGGTGGCGCCCACCAGCGTGATCGGCCCCATAAGGTCGATCATGGCGTCGAAGATATGCACGCCCATCAGCGTCAAGCCGCCACCCGGCGCCTCTTTCTCGCTGGCGCGCCAGACCGATGCATCGTATTCAAGGCCGAACGACCCGGAGAAATTACCTTCCACGTGCAAGAGCGTACCGAGGGTGCCGTCGCTGGCGAGCTTCTGCAACT
>JAYTDE010000376.1:0-5341 GCA_043736195.1 Burkholderiales bacterium
CGCACCTGGTCATGCGCGGCCAGTTCGCGCAACTTGGCGTCGGACAGGTTGCCCGCGTCGTCGCGCACACCGTACTTGGCGGTGCCGATCTGCATGATCACGTCGCAGCCGCCTTCGAGGTGAAACGGCGACAAGCCGCCTTCGCCCGTATCCATCCAGCAACCGGCTTTTTTGGCGCCGCGCGAAAGCGCCTGCACCGCCGGCGCCGAGATCGCACCGAAGCTCATGCCGCTGACGTTGAAAATCGATTGCGCCAGATAGGGTTTGGCGGCGTAGCCGGCGCCGATGATGAGCGGCGGCGTCGGCACCCGCTCTTCCTCCAGCACCGGAAAGCCTGCGTTGACGAAAATCAGCGCGCCAGGCGTGTGCAGGTCATAGGTGGAGCCGAAGCCGACGATCCCGCCTTCATTCTTGGCCAGGCGGTAGATCCAGGAACGGGTGGCGCGATTGAAGGGCATCTCGTCGCGATCGCCCATGAAAAAATACTGGCGAAAGTATTCGCCCAGTTCCTCAAAGTAGTAGCGCAGGTGGCCCACAATGGGAAAGTTGCGCAGAATCGTGTGCTGCTTCTGCGTCACGTCGCGGATGAACAGGTAAACCAGACCCACGATCACGGCGAACGCGATGATCGTTCCCAGGCCGTAGGTCACCACCATCAGCATGTGTTCCATTGTTTCCCCTTTTGTCCCGAAGCACGCGCGGCTTGGTCCCGGTGCTTCGTGCGCGGGCAATGTAACGCATAATTCCGCCATGGGTAAAAACGCGATCAAAGCGGTGGTACTGGACCTGGACGATACCTTGTGGCCGATCGCGCCGGTGATCGATCGCGCCGAGCGCGCGTTGGCGGCGTGGATTCGCCAGCATGCCCCGCTGGTGGCGGCGCAATGGGATATCAACACCTTGAAGCTTTTGCGCGCCAGCCTGGTGGCGGCGAATCCGGCCTTGAAGAACGACGTGATGGGCCTGCGCCGCGGCACCATCGCCGCCGCCTTCGCCGATGCCGGCGCCAGCGCGCAGCAGGCCGGCGAGGCCTTCGATTACTTTCACGCCCAGCGCCAGAAGGTGGAGTTCTACCCGGACGCCCTGCCGGCGCTGGAACGCCTGGCCACGCGCTACCGGCTGGGGGTGATTTCCAATGGCTTCGCCGATGTACATGCGATCGGCATCGGCGATCGCTTCGACTCGGTGGTGTCGGCGCATGAAGTAGGCGCCGCCAAGCCCGACCCGCGCATTTTCGCCGCCTGCATCGAGCGCATGGGCCTGCCGCCCCAGGCCATGATCTACGTGGGCGATGATCCGGCCAACGATGTGATCGCGCCACGCGCCGCAGGCCTCAATGCCGCCTGGATCAATCGCGTCGGCAAGTCATGGCCGGAAAGCCTGGAAGTCTCGCCAGCACCGGCACCGATGTTCGCCGACCTCAACGCGTTTGCCGACTGGATGCTGGCTGCATGAACGCGCCCGCCCGGCCGCCCGCAGGGAGCGCCGAATTGAACAATGCGCCTCCCGCGGTGAGGATGTCACGCAGCCATTGGAGGGCGCTCCAATGACCCGCACCATGCGTATCGGCTGCGGCGCCGGCTTCCAGGGCGACCGCTTCGAGCCGGCGGTGGTGCTGGCTGCGCAAGGCGGGCTCGACTGGCTGATGCTCGAATGCCTGGCCTAACGCACCATCGCACTGACCACGCTGCAACGCATGCGTGACCCCGAGACCGGCTTCGACCCTCTGCTCGACCGCCGCCGGCGCACAACGCCACGCATCGCAGCGATTTCGGCGCCAACATCGAGCCTTACGAGGTGCGCGTGCGAGTCGCCGGCCTGTGCGTGACCCGCGCCGAGGCCGAGCGTATCGGCTGGGAGCTGGAGTCGCTTGGCACCAACGGCCCGGCCGGGGGCGGCGGCTTTCGCAGAAGCGCCACTGAGCGCATCGGCGTGGTGTCGGCCCTGTTGCCGCGCGATCTGGTGCGCACCGACGTGACCGTGTTCGGCGCGCACATCGATGCGGAATCAAAGATGACGGCGGCGACATGAAACTGCACGACATCGCGCATGCACGCGCCGACGACAAGGGCAACACCTCCACCCTGTCGCTGATTCCGTGCAAGCCTGAAGACTATGCGTTTCTGTGCCGCGAGATCACCGCCGAACGGGTCTAGGCTCATCTGGCCGGCATTGTGGAAGGCAAGGTCACGCGCTACGAGTGCCCGAATCTGCCGGCGCTGACCTTTACCTGTGAGGGCGCGCTGCTGGGTGGCGTTACAGTTTCGGCGGGGCTTGATCCGCATGGCAAGAGCTTGAGTTTTGCGCTGTTGGAGATGGTGATTTGATGGTGGTCGTGAGAGTGCGCGTAGTGCCGAAAAATCACCCGCTCGATTTTCTGAGGACGCCAAAAAATCAACTCGACCCCGGCCCCTTTGATTACGTTATAGAAAGTCATCCTTTGAGGACGCTAGTCCGATCCGGGTCGACGATAACGTGGTGATTATTTGAGGGTGAAGTGGAAGTCCTTGGCGCATAGCAGCGTTCTGTCCTTGGTTTTCTGTAAAACGTAGATCGTGTAACGTCCCTGGTCGAGAACGGACGTGTCGACAACGACGTTGAATCCGGAGTCTTCGGCCCCTGGCATTGCATATGCCTTCACGACATCAGGGCGCTTGGCTCCGCGCGGTGCATTCAACGACTTCACGCTGCGCTGGTCTTCGAAAATCAGTTGCAGGTAGACATCTTCCGGCGAAAGGCCGGAAATCCCATCGAACGCCCAGCCCCCAATATGCATTTGCGCGCCGCGTTCGACGGCCCTTCCGCGCGCCGGCACGTCGATGGCGCAGGTGTCGGACAACAAGACTGGCGATGGAAGTCGGTCGCACCCGGCCAGAGTCATGCAAACGCACAGTGCGGCGCGGAAGAGCTTGGACATGAAAATTCCTTTAGTTGACGTAGGTGGAGGTTTCAGTGGCGCGGCGGCCAGACGAGCGAGAAGTCATCGTTTGTGAGGGTCAGATTCGGGCTGTAGGCGGGGGCGTGTACAAGCCGGTCTTTCCAGCGTCGCTACATGTAGGCGATTTCACGCCCGAATCTGGCCTGCTTTTCCGGAGCGTAAACGGAATCACTCCCATCGCGCCGGCAGCGCTGGCAGGCTAGTTGTCCAAGCATTGACACTGAAATACGCATAGTGCGACATCAGTTCGATCGTTGTCCGCACTCCTGTAATGAAGAAATCGCTTGTGGCGAAAATTTTTTGTGGCGATAATTTTCCAGTGCACCTACAAACCTACAAGAATGTCGATCGCTTCGTTCGGGTTACCCTACTGTGCAGGTTCAAACCCATTGAGCTTGAGAACGTGAGCGATGGGCTGTCGAGCGATCTTGTGTATAAATTTTTCGAGGTCCGTCGAAAACTATTGTAAGTTTGAATAAGGTTATTTGGGGCCAAGCGTTGAACTGTTTACTCAATTTTGTGCATGATCCTTGGCCGTTCAAGGCTACGACGACCGGCAAAGCTCCAGTGTCGGCCAGCCAATTGGGTATGCCAACGCGTCACTGTGTCAGTGACCACCGTGTCGATATCAAGTAGTCCTTTCGCCCCACGACCATGAAATTGCCAGCGTTTGTTCTTGCGTGCCTGCCGCCTGCGGTGGTGCTCTTCTGGATCTTGTTTCTAGCAGCCGCAATCTGGGCGCGAATTCCTGCGCAGCCGCAACCACCGATCTACGACGCATACTCGTACTACTGGAAGGCCCATGAGTTTTGGTCGGCGATGCATGACGGCCGGTTTTTCAATCCTTTGAATGTAGAGCCCGCATTTCGTCCGCCGGGCACAGTGCTGATGTCCTATCCCTTCGGCTTTGACAGGGACCCGCGCGGCTTCTATTTCCGGTCGATATTCCTGCCAGCTGCCCTGATGGCCATCTCGGCTCTCGTTGCTGCGTATAGGATATCCCGGCCCGTGGCCGTCTCTTGGCAGGCTTCCATCGCCGCGATGCTCTGCTCGACGCCGAGTCTCTTCTACAGATTCGACCTCGGTCCCCAGAATCCATTCATCGCCTATTGGGGCCTCGTTGACGGATTTCTGAGCGGTGTAGCGGCGCTATCCGCAGCCTGTGCATGGCAATGCGCAAAGACCAAGTCAATGCATTGGGCCGTCGCGACCGCGATCACGTCCGCATTTTGTGTCTTGATCAAACCGAGCGGCGTTCTCGTCGCCATGCTTGTCGGAATCGCGTGGTTCACGCTCGCGGTCGCCCAGATGGCGGAGGAGGGATCAGGGTCGCTGGCGCAGCGCGGCCCCCTCCTTCGCCATTTGTCGAACGGGCTGATCATCGCGGGGACCGATGTGCTCGTTCTTGTCGCCGCGCGGTTCTCGGCTTACCTGTCTGAGAGTAATCTAGGTTCTTCAACAGCTCTGATCGCGATAATGAAAGCGGATCTCTCGGTACCGCTGGCCGAGTTGTTTCCCTTGATCTACTTTGGCCCGGGCATCTGCTTCCTTCTGATCCTTCTTCTCGGAGTCGTGATTACTGTCGCAGGACTACTGCGAGGGCGCGACACCGACCCCACCCGCCGCCTCGCCCTACTCGGCACGCTGTGCGCGCTGGCCTCCGTCGGCCTTGGTATGTGGTTTTGGCTGTTTTGGTCCGGTGGGCAGTCACAGGTACGCTATGCGATGCCCTTTCTTGCAATTGCCATGATCTGGACGCTGCCCGCGATCACGGCTTTCTCGTCTCTTGCGCCCCGTTCACTTACGATCGGCGCCAATCTCCTGATGCTCGTTATTCCTCTGAATCTGGGGCTGCTGCTCCTGCAGTCGCATCCGGACCGGGAGTGGCAAAGGCTTTCGGGGGTCGTACTCGACCTTGCCCCTCCCTTCGCGCCAATGGCTGACTTCCGGCGCTTCATCGACGAGCCGCGGACTAAGCCCACAATCGTCTATTCCTTTAACACGGACACTGCTGATCAGATTCTGCATTCGCTGGCCGAACAACGCATGCTTTTCAATCGGGAATCGGCCCCTGTTCTCTTCCAACGGCCAGTCGATTGGCAGCGGCCGACAACTTTCCGGATCGAAGAGATTCTGGCGTCCGACCTGTTGCTGTTCAAGCCGAGGCCGTCGCCGCTTGCGTCCACCCCGCTCCGGACCCTCCAGGATGAGATATGGACCTTTCCGCTCCGGTCCCTTCAGGAAGAGATTTGGACGTTCCAATGGTGGGCCACCGGGCTGACGCCGCAGGACGGCGTCGAGACCCTGATGGACTTCCCGAGCGCTAGGTTGCTGCGCATCACCGACAGAGCGAAGCTGCGCCAGAGTCTTGAGCGCATGATCGCAGACCACGCGTGGCGACCA
>JAYTDE010000377.1:0-12408 GCA_043736195.1 Burkholderiales bacterium
CGGACGCTCAGCCCTGCTCCATGAACTCGGTGAGGGCCTGGGCCGGCGGCTTGGCGTAGTTCGAGCGCCGGCTGACGATGCCGCTGCCGTGACGCCGCAACTTGATCGCCATCTGCGCCGCCTGCGCCAGGATCGTCAGGCCATTGACAATCGGCGCGCCTTCGAAACTCGCGCCCTGTTCGGTGCCGAACAAGAGCATCGGCAAGCCGCCGGCCGGCACGATCACGTCCGCGCCGGCTTCGAGCAAGGCGCGCACTTCGCGCTCCCACAACGGCAGTAGCTGCTTGTAGGCATCGGGGCTGGCGAAGGCCTGCATGAAGTCACTCACCTTGGCATTGACCGCGCGCACGCCGACCACGCGACGGTCAAGACCATAGCGGATGACCTGATCTTCATGCCAGGGGATGAAGGTGGGGTTGATGGTGATGAGGCCAAGTTTGCGCCCCAGCGTGCAGGCGTGATACAGGCTGGTTTCGCCCAAGCCCACCACCGGAATATCGACCACCGACTTGACCTCGGCCAAGCCCGCGTCCTGAAAATGGCTGATGGCGTAGCAGTCGTAGCCCTGGCGCTCGGCCTCCACCGCATTGCGGATGAAGGCACGCGCCATGCGGAACTCGGTGATCGCATGGGTGGTGGTGGCCGGCGGCGTGGTGGTGTTGAAGGTACAGCTGAACCCGGGGTCGAGCACCGATTTGAGGTGCGGCTCCAGACGCGAAATGTAGGGGCTGTGCTGCACCCGGTCGGTGGCGCCCTGAAACCAGATGCGGTAGGTCTTGTCGCTCATGAGTTTGTTCTCCCTGATCTATTGCAACACGATGTCCAAGCGCGGCGCCTGCGCGCAAAGGTGGCTGACAAACACTGTCGCGCAATGATGATACGCGACAATTCGCGACAGATTTGCGACAATGGCTGGTCGCCAATCAATTCTCCGTTCGCATGTCCGGCACCGGTCTGTCATCGCAATTGCAAGCGCTGCTCGATGCTCTGGCACAGAGCCCGCGGGGCGCCAGCCTTGACACCATCATTGGGCGACTCGAGGCGCCACCGCACAGACGGACCCTACAGCGCCGGTTGGCGGAGTTGGTCGCGGCCAACCAGATCGCCGTCGAGGGTCTCGGAAAGTCCACCACCTACCGGCTTGTTGCACCGGTCGGCGCCCATGCCAGCATACCTGCATCGGACGTGTCGCCGGGGGACGAGGACGGCGCATCCTACATCCCACTTTCCGAGGAAGGGCGGGAGGTGCTGGCCTACGTGCGCCGCCCCCGCGCAGGCAAGAATCCGGTTGGCTATGACGCCAGTTTTCTGGACGCCTACACGCCCAACCAGACCTTTTATCTCGGTTCGAGCGCACGCGAGCATCTGCGCCGCATCGGCAGTACGGGCCTCGCCCGGCGCCCGGCCGGCACCCACGGCCGGGCCATCGTCAATCGCCTGCTGATCGACCTTTCCTGGGCCTCGAGCCGGCTTGAGGGCAACACCTATTCGCGTCTCGATACCATTAATCTGATCGAATTCGGCCGTCGCGCCGAGGGCAAGGAAGCGCTCGAGGCGCAAATGATCCTGAACCACAAGGCCGCCATCGAGTTGCTGGTGGACGACGCCGATCATCTGGCGTTCGACCGCCACACCTTACTGGGATTGCACGGCCTCTTGTCGGAGAATCTGTTGCCGGACCCGAACGCGAGCGGACGCCTGCGCCGGCGCGTGGTTGAGATCAGTGGCTCGGTGTTTCGCCCGCTCGCCTTACCGCAGGCGATTGACGCGCATTTCGACGCCATCCTGGACAAGGCCCAAGCCATTGACGATCCGTTCGAACAGGCGTTTTTCGTGCTGGTCCAGTTGCCCTACCTGCAACCCTTCGAGGACGTGAACAAGCGGGTTTCGCGGCTGGCGGCGAATCTGCCGCTGATCCGCCACAACCTGTGCCCGCTGACCTTCATCGATGTACCCGAACGCATCTATGTCGACGCCACCCTGGGTGTCTACGAAATGCAGCGCATCGAACTGTTGCGCGATCTTTTCGTCTGGGCCTATGAACGTTCGACGCGCGAATACCTTGAAGTCAGCAAAAATCTGGCGCCGCCGGAGCCCCTGCGCCTGGCGTATCGACAACAATTGCATGCGCTGGTCGCCGATATCGTCCGCAATCCACGGGGCCGCGTCCTGGTAGCCATCCGCGACTACGCGCGTGCGCGCGTGGCCGCGGCTGACCGCAAAGCGTTCGAAGAGTTGGTGCAGGACGACTTGAAGCGACTGCATGAAGGCGTGTTGGCGCGCTATCGCTTGCGGCCGTCAGAATTCCTGGCTTGGAAAAGGGCGCGGAAATTGCCGTGAGCGGTGCGGCACGCTTGGCGCACTACGCTGCCATCAGGCAGGTCGCGCGCAGTGCTACGCCCATTCGTGCTCAGGGTTTGTGGCTGTACTCCGGCAACCAGGTGGCCAGCGGCGGGAACATGATGATCAGCCCGATCAACAGCAGCACGCAGGCGATGAAGGGCATGGCGGCGAGGTAGATATCGCGCATGCTGGTGCCGGGCGGCGCCACCCCTTTCATGACGAACAGCAACAGGCCGAAGGGCGGCGTGGTGTAGCCGATTTCCAGCGCCAGCAGCATGATGAGGCCAAACCAGGTGAGGTCGAAGCCGAGCGCCTTGGCCAGCGGAAAGAAGATCGGCGCGGTCAAGAGCATCATCGACAACTGGTCCATGAAGCAGCCCAGGAACAGGATCACGCCGATCATCACGAACAGCATGCCCATCGGCGTGAGATCGAAGCCTAAGGCCCAGTTCATCAGGCCGCCGGAAGCGCCGGTGAAGGCCAGCATCTGGGCGAAGGTGGCGGAGCCGAAGATGATGAGGAAGGACATCACCGTGATCTTGAGCGCGCCTTCGATCGACTTCACCATCGCAGTCCAGGTCATGCGGCCGTAGCAGGCAGCCAGCACGATCACCGATACCGCGCCCAGCGCCGCCGCTTCGGTCGGCGTGCACCAGCCGACCAGCATCACCACCACCGAAAACACGATGATGGCGATCATCGGGATCACGTCTACAAACAGCAGGCGGATTTTTTCGCGGCGCGACACCGGGTCGGCGGCGTAGGCGGGAGCCGCGGACGGATCGATCTCGGTCCAGGCCCAGATCAAAACGCCGTACATGGCGGCCAGCAGAAAACCGGGGATGATGCCGGCCAGCAACAGGTCGCCGACGTCGGTGCGCCCGAGGGTAGCCAGGAGAACGGTCAAGGCCGAGGGCGGGATGATCACCGCCAGCCCGCCGATGCCCATGATCGGCCCGATCGACAGGTACTTGTTGTAGCCGCGCTTCATCATCTCCGGCACCATCAGCGAGCCCAACAGGGCGCAGGCGCCCATGCTGGAGCCGGCCGGGCCGGCGAACGCGGTGCCGCCGATCAGCGCCACGTAGGCAAGCCGGCCGCGGATGTTGCCCAGCATCTTGTCGGCGGCGTTGAAGCATTTGGTGGCGAGCCCGGTGTGATAAAAAAGCTCGCCCATCAGCAGGAACATCGGAATCGGCACCAGCGCGAAATTGGTCATCGCACCGAAGCCGTTGTTGACCACCTGCGCGATGCCGCCCCCGCCGCCCATGAAGAAAACCGCGCCGATGATGTTGGTGGCGAAAAACGCGATCGCCACAGGGATGCCCAGGAACATCAGGCCGACGCCCAGGCCGAACAGCAGGGCCGCGGCCCAGACCCAGTCCACTTAGCCCTTTCCCGCGCCGGGCGGCGCTGGTGGCAGCACGCCCTCGGCCTGCCCGCCCAGCACGCCAAGAAAGTCTTCGCCGCGCCACAGGAAGCGCGCGAACTCGATGGCCATCATGCCGAAGGCCAGAGGGATGAACTGCACGATCATCCAGCGCGGCATGTCCATCGAACGCACGTCGATGTCGCGCAGGGTGTAGTTGCGCCACGTGACCTGCATGCCGTACCAGGCCAGCACCGCGCACACCGCGATGCTGGCCAGGCCGATCGCCACGCTCATGCGGCGGCGCGCGGTGCCCCCGAAAGTCATGAGCAGGATTTCGACGTAGATATGGCCCTTTTCGCGCACCAGCCAGGGTGCGCCCAGGCAGGGCATGATCAGGAGCGCGTACTCGGTGAAGGTGAACAGATG
Organism: Burkholderiales bacterium; assembly: GCA_043736195.1. GTDB lineage: Bacteria > Pseudomonadota > Gammaproteobacteria > Burkholderiales > JAEUOS01 > JAEUOS01. The sequence goes on from JAYTDE010000377.1 coordinate 4,142, forward strand.
GGCCGAACTCTGGTAGCCGAGATTGCGCAACAGAACGTCGATGGTGATGGCGACCATCATTGCCGCCATCAGCACGCCGGCCAGGATGGCCATGCCGTACAGCAGCGCATCGTAAGCCCTGGCGACAATGCGCATGGCGTCGGAGCCCGGGTACGACTCAGGGTGCGTAGAGCTTGATGAAGCGTTCGACATCCTGACGGCCGCCGGCTTTTTCCATGCGCTCTTTCATGCGCGCATAGCTGGCCTTCTGGGCTTCCGCCGAGAACGAGGCTGCGGCTTCCTTGCCCAGCGATACACCCTTCATGCCGCGCTTCTCAAGCTCGGCGAATTCCTTTGTGCGCAGTTCGGTCAATTCCTTGATCGACGATACCTCATGCTCAGCGGCGACTTTGGCGAGGATTTCCTTCGATTTGGCCGACAGGGAATTCCACTTGCGCACGTTCATGATCACGCCCAGGTCGGTGGAAAAGAACGGCGGATCGAGACGGAATTTGAGAAAGCGGTCCCAGTTGGCATCCATCAGGCCGATCTCGGTCCAGCCGGTGGCATCCGCCGTGCCGCGCTCCAGGGCCGTATAGACCTCGGTGGACGGCAGGTTGATCACCTGTGCCTTCAGGTAGTTGGTGAAAAACGCGTTGTAGATCGGGTTGCCGCGCAGTTTCACGCCGGTGATGTCGAGATTGCCGCGCGCATCCAGCTTGGGCTGATTCTTGAACCACAGGTGAAAGCGGATGCCGCTATCCATCCAGCCCAGGTACACCACGCTCATGCGCCGTACATGGGCCTCGTTCAAGGCTTCCATCGCGCCACTCTTGCGCGCCTTCGGCCCATCGATGGTCGAGGCGCTGACGGCGTCGCACTCGGGCACTGCGGCGGCGTAGAACGCGCAGGGCGTGTAAACCATGTCGACCACGCCGTCGCGCACCGCGGCAGGCTGCTCGAACATGCCAACCGCCTCGGGCCCGCCGCGTACCGTGATCTCAAACACGCCCTTGCCGGCGACGTTGGCTTTTTTTACGAAATCAAGAAAGCTCTTGGAATAGACCCAGCTGGCAGGGAAGGCATGGACTGCGGTGATCTTGTCCTGCGCGGCTGCCAGCGGTGCCAGTGTGGCTGCCGCAACGCCGAGTACGGCGGCAATAAGCGATTTTTTGAACATGAGGGTTTTCCAGAGTGCGTTGGGAAACGGAATAAGCCATGAATTTTAAGCCATGTTGGCTCAGTGCCGATGGATGAAGCGGCAGGCAATTCTTCTTGCACAATGCTGCGGCCAGACTGCAGGGCCGCCATCCCGTGCAGTGAAGCAACATTCGGGCCGGGCAGGTCTGGCGGCCCGACCGCACCTGATCCACAATGCGTGGCGTGGCAACTTAAAGCATGGATCATCCCCACTACGCCTATTCGGCCTTGCCGACCCGGCCACGGCTTGTCTGGCCGGGCGGGGCGCGCATTGCCGCCTTTGTCGTGCTTTACCTTGAGCACTGGGAGTTGGCGCCGCCGGCCGATGCGCTGCGCGATCCGCGCTTTGTCGGCGAGTACGGCAGCTTCTTTCCCGACTTCCGCACCTGGACCCAGCGCGAATACGGCAACCGCATCGGCATTTTTCGCGTGCTCGATGCGCTCGATGGTGCCGGCATGGTGCCGGCGGTAGCGGCCAATTCGATGGCCATCGAGCGGTATCCGCGGCTGGTCGAGGAATTGTGCCGGCGCGGCTGCGAGTTCATCGCGCATGGCGTGGCGGCCACCCGCATGATCAGCTCACGCATGGATGAAGCCGCCGAACGCGAAGTTATCGACGCTTGCGCTGAGGCGATCAGGCGCGCGACTGGTCTGCGGCCCTCCGGCTGGGCCGGGCAGGATTTTGGTGAATCTACCCGTACGCCACAACTGCTGGCCGAGGCCGGTTTCCGCTATGTGCTCGACTGGCCCAACGACGACCAGCCCTACCTGCTCACGACCGACCCGACGTTTGTGTCGCTACCCAATCAGGCTGAATGGGACGATGTGCAACAACAATGGCTGCGCCGCCTGCCGGCGCATCGCTACCCGGCGCTGGTGCGCGAAGCCTTTTCAGTGTTGCACGCCGAGGCCGGCGATTCCGGGCGCGTGTTCGGCTTGGGGCTACATCCCTGGTTGTCCGGGATGGCGGGGAGAATCCGCTATCTGCGCGAGGCGTTGGAAGCGATTCCCACAGCCGCCGACGTCTGGCGCACCACGCCGGGCGCGGTCGCGACGGCATTTGCGGCCGGTTTGTCCGCGCGGCCTGCACCGTAGCGCCGCTAATTTGATGCGCCGCCATCAGCTTTTATGAAGCGCCCAGCGTTGCCGCATGAGGCTGCCTGGTGGCCCAATCGGCGATCTCGGCGCCGGTGGCCTGCCAGACATCCTTATGGCCCAGTACATAGGCGAGCGCACGGTCCAGGTGGGCGATGCGATGCGGTTGGCCCATGATGAAAGGATGGATCGCGATGCACATCACGCGACCCTGGGTGGCGCCTTCGGCATACAGGGTGTCGAATTCGTCGCACACGGTGCGTGCGAAATCCTCTCCCTCTTCGCCGCGACGCCAGGCAATACTGTCGTTGACTTCCATCGAATAGGGCAGCGAGATCAGCTTGCCGCTTTTCACCTTGATCGGGCACGGCTGGTCGTCGTGATAGAAGTCGCAGTAATACTGGAAACCGGCCTCCGCCACCAGGTCTGGCGTATTGAGAGTGAAGGACGCCGCCGGCGAAAACCAGCCGGCCATCTTGCGCCCGGTCAGGCGCTGGTGGATCTCCTGACAAGCGGTGATCGCGTCGCGCTCTTCGTCCATCGAGTAGCCCCAGTGGTAGCGCGTGTTGTACAGGCCGTGCGACATGGTCTCCCAGCGCCGTGCCTCTATCGCCGCCAGGATTTCAGGGTACATCGTAAGCACCGCTACCGAAAGCGAAACCGTGCAGCGCACCTGGTGACGATCCAGCACTTCCATCATGCGCCATAGGCCAACCCGGTTGCCGTAATCGCGCTGCCCGTAGCCCAGCACGTCCGGGTGCGGCGTGCGCGGCCAGGGGTCGCGCACTTTCACCTGTGCCGGCAGGTATTCGTAATGCTCAATGTTGGGCACCACCCACAGCGCGAGACGCGCACCGTCAGGCCAGCGCAAGGGCGCTCGGTCGACGATGGCCGAATAGTCAAAGCGGTCGTGCTCGCGATCGGTGCCGGTCGGTACAGCGCTCATCCCAAGGCTCGCGGCATTGGTTGCCTCTGAGTGAAAATATCGCCAATTCGATTATGGCATGCACCATTGCGTGTTTGCCCGGATTTGCCTCTCACATTGGCAGCCGGAGAAGTGATGCGGCGGCTAAACTGGTGCTTTGTGCTTCTGCTCCGCGCTACCCGCCAACGGAATCGCCATGCCCAACCAAGCCGTGATCGTTGACGCCGTCCGCACCCCGATGGGCCGCGGCAAACCCGGCGGGTCGCTATCCGAACTGCATGCCACCGATGTGTTGAAACCGGTGCTTACGGCGCTGATCGAGCGTAACCGGCTCGATCCCGGCACGGTCGACGACATCATCGCCGGCTGCGTGTCGCAGGCCGGCGAGCAATCGGCCGGGGTCGGGCGTTTCGCCTGGCTGGCAGCGGGCTATCCCGATCACGTGCCCTCGACCACCATCGACCGCAAATGCGGTTCCTCGCAGCAGGCGGTGCATTTCGCCGCGCAAGGCGTGATGGCCGGCGCCTACGACATCGTGATCGCCTGCGGCGTGGAATCAATGAGCCGGGTGCCGATGGGCAGTGCGCGCATCGGGCAAAACCCGTTCTCGCCGAGTGTGCTGGCACGCTATGCGCCGGGCATGATTGGCCAGGGGGTGTCCGCTGAACTGGTGGCCAACAAGTGGAACATCTCGCGCGAGGAACTCGACGCCTATGCGGCGCGATCCCATCAGCGCGCCGCCGCCGCCCGCGCGGCTGGGCATTTCAAGAATGAGATCGTGGCGCTCGAAACGCCGGCCGGCACGGTCACCGAGGATGAGACCATCCGGCTGGATGGCGCGTTGCGCATGGCGCCGCGCTAGCGAATCGAGAAGCGGAGCGTCATGCGAAGAACAGTGCTTCGTTGCAGTGGCAATGTGTTTATCGACCTCGGGTTCCCGCTGTATAAGGCGACTGTACTTGCCATGCGCGCGGAACCAATGGCTACCTTGCGCACGCTCATCATTGAGCGAGGCCGGATACATCCCGAAGCCGCGCGCAAGTTCGAGAGCGGTCAGTGCGGCGTTGACCGTTTTGATCCCCCGGCGCCTTTGCTTGCGCCGATACTCGGGTCGGCGCAAGCCTGCTATTGCGCCCACAAACTGGCGAGACTGAACGCAATCGCGTCGAACGGCGGCTGAGACACTAAAGCGTCGTTCTCCAGCACGGTGAGCAGCAGCCATTTGCCGTCGCGGTTCTCGAACACTTCGAGGGTTTTCAGGTCGGGATCAACCAGCCAGCAGTGCGTCACGGCGTTGCGCGCATACAGCGGCAGCTTGACGGCGCGGTCGAGTTTCGCGGTCGAGGGCGAGAGAATTTCGCAAATCCAGTCGGGCGCCAGCTCAAACCATGCGGTCTCGGGCAGCGTAGGCATGCGCGTCCGCTTCCAGCCAGCGAGGTCCGGCACCAGCACGTCGGCACCCAGATGCAACTCCGGTTCATCGAGGATCCACCAGCCACCGGGGCCGTTTCTGCCGTGGTCATACGGGCCACCCAACTCGACCCCCAGCGACGAATAGGCCCGCACATGTTTCGGCGCGGGGCGCGGGTGGGTGTGAAGCACACCGCCGATGATTTCGCCCACCAGACGCTCGGACAGGGCGAGGATGTCATCGTAGGTGGCAGGCTTGACGACGGGCAGGCCCATGTTTCGTCTCCGGTAGCAGATTGACCATCATAGCCCACACCCAAAACGCGAATGGCGTCGGTGTGCCGGCGTAGGCGGCGGCAAAGCGCATCGCCCTCCGGTGGTCTGCGGCGTGGCTGCAAGCTATGACGGCTGATGCGTCGCTCAGCCGGATGTCGCCAGCTGCGCCTTGAGCAGGCGATGCAAGATCTTGCCAGTGGACGTGCGCGGCATTTCCGCATCGGCGATGAAGCGGACCGAGGTCGGGCATTTGAAGCCGGCGAGCCGCTGCCGGCACCAGTCCCGCACCTCCTCCAGGGTTGAGGTCTGTCCTTCCTGCAACACCAGCACGGCGTGAACGGTTTCTCCCCATTTCGGATGCGCAACGCCGATCACCGCGACATCCTTCACCTTCGGGAATGCGCCAAGCACGCTTTCCACCTCGGACGGGTAGACGTTTTCACCGCCGCTGATGATCATGTTGCTCTTGCGGTCGACCAGCCAGATGTAGCCGTTTTCATCGCGCCGGGCCATGTCGCCCACCGAACTCCAGGGGCCACGAAAGGCTTCGGCCGTCTTCTCGGGGTCGTTCCAGTACGCGTCGAACACATAGGCGGTGCGCGCGTATAGCTCGCCCACCTCACCATCCGGCACTTCGCCGCCGCTTTCGTCGAGGATTCGAATCGGACCGCTGCCGGTCCACTCCCGGCCGACGGACCCGAGACGATCGATCTGTTCATGCGGCCGCAGCAAGGTCACCCACCCGTGCTCGGTCGAGCCGTACAACTCGTAGAGCTTGCTGTTGGGGAACTGTTCGAGGATGGCCAGCTTGGTGTCCTTGCGGGCCGGCGCGGAAGAGATCAGCAGCTTTCCCACACTGCCGACGTCGTATCGGCTCTTCACCGCCGCCGGCAGCGACAGCATCATGATGTAGTGCGTAGGCACCAGCGAGGTGAAGGTCACGCTGTTCCTGGCCAGCGTCGCGAGCAGTGCTTCGGGCTCGAAGCTGCGACGATCATCCACCACGCAGGTGGCGCCTAAGTGAATGAAGGTGGTGCCGAAATACAGGGAGTTCGCATGGCACAGCGGCATCACCAGGAGGCCGGTGTCGTCGCGCGTGAATCCCATCTCAAGGGCGGTGGCCAGGGCGATCAGGCTGCTGCCGCCATGGCTGCGCATCACACCCTTGGGGCGACCCGTGGTGCCCGAGGTGTACATCAGCGCGCACAGGTCATCCGGGTGCACCGCTTGAAACGTCGCCGCCGGACTGCCGCAAGCCATGACATCCTCGTAGGCCACCCATGACGGATCCGGCGCGGCGCCGATGACCACCAAGCGACCCGCACATGCGGGAATCTCGTTGCGTATCGACTCCACGCTGGCGCAGAACTCGGCGCCCGCGATCACCGCCGATGCTTCGGCATGGCGCGCGATGTAGGTGATTTCGTCGGCGGTGAGCCGAAAGTTGATCGGTACCGCGACCAAGCCGGCACGGGCGAGCGCGACGTAAATCTCCATCCACTCCAGACAGTTGTAGGCCAGAACCGCGATGCGCTCACCCTTGCGCAGGCCCCGTGCCAGGAGTCCCGCACCGAGGCGCGAAGCGCGTTGGTCCCAATCGGCAAAGGTCAGGGCGCGCCGCGAGTCGCGCGCGCCGATCTTGCGCGGCGTGAGCCGGGCATGGGTCGCCAGGGCGTCGGAAATGGTCAGCAGCTTGGTCATGAAATGATTTCCCGGTCGAATCGTATTAAAAAATCTTGAATTCTGAATTCAGAGTGCAGTATGATAGCGCCAATGGCGGCGTTTGCAAAGCCCAAAGCAAAGTAGTGCCGTCCTCAACCAGGAGATGCCCCGTGCCGGTCCAACCCCTAAGCGAACAATCTGCCGCCGCCGTCATCGCGCGCTTCCTCAAGCGGCGCGGTGTTCAGCGTGTCTACGCCCTGTGCGGCGGACACATCATGCCGATCTGGATGCGGCTCGATGCCGAAGGCATTCGCATAGTCGATGTGCGCGATGAGCGCGCCGCGGTGTACATGGCGCATGCCGAAGCGCAATTGACCGGCGGCTTCGGCGTGGCGCTGGTGACTGCCGGACCGGGCGTGACCAACGCCATGACGGGCATCGCCAACGCTCATTCGGCGCGCACGCCGGTGCTGGTTCTTTCGGGCGTGCCGCCGCGCCCGCAGGAGAATCGCGGTGCCCTGCAGGACATGGTGCATACAGACCTGGTGCGCTCGATCACGCGCTACGCGCGCACCGTGCGCGAGCCTTCGCTGGTGTTGCAGGAGCTCGACCGCGCCGTCTCTCACGCTTTAGGGCTGGGCGGTGACCCGGGGCCGGTGTATCTGGATTTCCCGGTCGATACGCTGCGTGCCGAGGTGCCGCAGGCGGTGCAGTTGCCGGAGCATTTTCAGGCGCGGCCCGCGCCACGCACGGCGCCCGATGCGGCCGCGGTGGGCGCCGCGGTCGACCTCTTGTGGTCGGCCAAGCGCCCCCTCTTCATCAGCGGGCGCGGCGCCCAGGGCGCAGGCGACGCACTGGCCACCCTGCTGACGCGGCTCAATGCTGCCTATCTCGATACCGGTGAGAGCCGCGGCCTGATTCCCGAGAGCCATCCCGCCGTCGTCGGGGCGATGCGCGGGGGCGTGATGGGCCAGGCCGATCTGGTGGTCACGGTGGGGCGGCGCCTCGACTTCCAGCTCGCTTATGGATCACCGGCCGTGTTTGGCGATGCGCAGTGGTTGCGCATCGCCGATGCGGCCTCCGAGCTCACCGACAACCGCCGCGGCGCGGTCGAGCTGTTTGCCACCCCCGCGCTGGCACTGCAGGCGATTCTTGACGCCGCCGGCGAGCGCGCCCCGGCGAGTGACGCGGGATGGGTCGGCGCGCTGCGCGCCAAGCACCAGGAACGTTCCGCGAACCTCGCCACCAGCATGCGCAGCGCAGCGCCCGGCAAGGACGGCCGCATGCACCCGAACCGTGTGCTCGCCGCGCTGCGCGAACAACTGCCGGCCGATGCGGTGGTGATCGCCGACGGCGGCGACTTCTTGAGCTTTGCTCGCGTCGGCCTGCCCGCGGCGACCTATCTCGATCCGGGGCCGCTTGGGTGCATCGGCATCGGCACCCCGTTTGGCATCGCAGCGAGCCTGGCGTGCCCCGATCGCGTAGTGGTGGTGGCCACCGGCGATGGCGCATTCGGCTTCAATGCCATGGAGTTGGATACCGCCGTGCGCCACCGTGCGCCGGTGCTGGTGGTGGTGGCCAACAACGGCTCCTGGGCGATCGAGGTACGCGACCAGCAGGAGACCCACGGCAAGGTGGTCGGTACCCGCCTGCAATACGCCGACCACGCGGCCATGGCACGGGCCTTCGGCATGCATGCCGAGCGCGTCGAAAAGCCGGA
>JAYTDE010000378.1:0-4097 GCA_043736195.1 Burkholderiales bacterium
GCGGCGATTGCCGAAGGCGTGATGCCGTGCTCGACCAAGGTGATGGCCAGGGCGTTGAACATCTTCGCCTCGTTGGTGTTGGGCATGCGGCCGGTGAGCTGCAGGAACGCCATCGCCCCAAGGTCGATATGCCCGAGAATCTCGCCGCACAAATCGCGACCCTGCACGTAGATGTTCTCCCGCGTGCTGTAACCCAATTCACTACGCATCATGTCGCTCTCGCTTTCCAGTGGTGAGGGTGTGTGCCATCAGTCGATTCTTGCGCCGGTATCCTTGACCAGCTTGCCCCATTTGGCAATCTCGCTCTGCATGAAAGCCGCGAGATGCTCGGGCGAGGATTCCGGTGCGTCGGAGCCGATCTGCGCCAGACGCTCGTCGTATTCCTTGTTTTTCGCCAGTTTCGCCATCTCGGCAGCCAGGCGCTGCACCACTTCGCGCGGCGTGCCGGCCGGCGCGTAAAGCGCGGTCCAGGTGGTGACCTCGTAGCCGGCCACGCTCTCGCCTACGGTCGGCAGTTCCGGCGCCGAGGCCGAACGCCTGGCCGACGACACGGCGAGCGCGCGCACGCGGCCGGCGCGGTAGTGGGTGAGCGCATTGGGCGCGGTCTCGAACATCAGCTGCACGCGACCGCCGATCAGGTCGGTCAGGGCTGCGGCCCCGCCCTTGTAGGGCACATGCGTCATCGACACACCGGTCATGGTCTTGAACAGCTCGCCGCCCAGATGCGAAATGCCGCCGTTGCCGCTGGAGGCGAAGTTCGCCTTGCCCGGGTTGGCCTTGAGCCAGCTGACCAGCTCAGCCACCGACTTGACCGGCAGATCGTTATTGACGATCAACACGTTCGGCAGAAGATGCGCCAGCGCGATCGGCGCGAAATCCTTGACCGGGTCGTAGGCAAGCTTGGGATACAGCGCCAGGTTGATGCCGCCATGCGTGCCGATGGTCGCGTAGAACAGGTTGTAGCCATCCGCCGGCGACTTGGCCGCGGCTTCGCTGCCGATATTGCCGGCGGCGCCCGGCTTGTTGTCGATCACGATCGACTGCCCGATCGCGTCCGACAGGCGCTGCGCCAGGAGGCGGCCCAATACATCGGCGGTGCCGCCGGCCGGAAACGGCACGATCATCTTCAGCGGCCGATTCGGCCACGCGCCCTGAGCCCCGGCTGTCAGCGGCGTCAGGCCGCCGATGGCAAGGCCGGCGGCAGCCTTGAGGGTCTGTCTTCGATGCTGATTCATGTTTCAGTCTCCAGTAATGCGATCGGGTCGCCATACACACTCGCTGCGGCGACCACCGCCGGGTCGCGCAACGCTGCAAGGAATCCGGCGTCGAGAAAGCGCGTGGTCGCGCCGGGTGCAAGTACCTCGACGGTGGAATCGAAGGTGATCAGGTCCATGTGCACCGGCGGCTCCTCCCAGTCCGGCATCACACGGCGAATGTAGTCGTCGGGCTTGGCCAGATCGATGCCAAAGTGCAGTGCACCGGGATTGTTCGAGCCCGCCGGATAAATCGTATGGCGCGGCGCCTTCGGATTGAAACCGCAACCAAGCTCGATCAGGCGCCCGCCTACCAGCATGTTGCGCAGGATGGTCGCGGTCTCGCCTTCGCCCGTGACTTCCACAATGGTGTCGTTTTCGAACCGGCAACCAATGTGCTCGGTCCACGGTTTTTCGAAGCCCACGGCCCAGGTTGGGTAGAGGGTGCCGCGCATGCCCACCGGCGCTTCATTGTCGTTTAAGTGCGCGGTGCGATCCCACAGGTTCGGACCATGGGTTGGCAGGTAATGCACGTAACAACCGGGCTCGTCTGCCAGCATGCGGCCACGCCAGCGGTTGCCCGCCAGCAGGTTGTTGCGCATCTCGCGCGTGAAGTCGATGGCGAAATCGCTGCCGCGCGCATCGCTCCATTGCATCGTAAACGGTGCATCGGGCAGGGCGCGCGCGGTGGCGCGAATGATCTCGCCCACCAGTTCAACCGGAAAGCGGCCCTGCGGTGTTTCCAGCAAATCCAGATTGCGGAAATAGGTGACCTTGACCCAGCGCTGGCCCTTCTTGCGCATGGCAATGCAAAACGGATCGATGATCGAGCAAAACCAGGTCGACACCACGAAATCGGCCGCCTCCAGCAGCGGCTTGGCCGCCTCCGGCATCGCGGTGACGCGGGTTGAGGGTTCCATGTATACCCGCACCTGCGCCCCACGCGCGGCCGCCAGCCCCATGACCGCATCGATCACGCGCGGGTCGAGCAGGGGGTCGGCCAGGATCAACACCCTTTCACCGGGCCGAATGGCGAATACCCGCGTGAAATTCTCCACCGCCTGAAACCAGTGCTTGGTGGCGGTGACTTCACGCCGCACCCCCGGCGACAAGCCTACGTATGACAAGGGCCTTATTCCTTCTTCAGCCAGACAGCGCCGTTTTCAAGCTTTACCGGATAGGTGCGGATCGCCACCGTGCAGGGTGCGGCCGAGGCGGCACCGGTGCGGATATCGAACATGCCCTGATGAAACGGGCATTCGATATGGCCATCGACCACGAAGCCCTCGGACAGGTTGGCGTTGCCGTGGGTGCAGATGTCGTGGGTGGCGAAAATCTCGCCGTCCAAGTTGTACAGGCACACCGGTTCGCCGGCAAGAATCACTGCAAGGGTGCCGTCCGCAGGCACGTCGGCCGCATTCCCCACCTGGGTCCATTCGCTCATGTTTGAAACGCTTTCCTGAAGATTTTTTCAAGTGCCGGAACTTACCACGCGCCTGCGCACGGCGCCGACCTGCGGCCGGCGCTGACCCCACTGGCGCGTCGATGGCAGTTTGCGTGCGTTAGTACCTTCGTTGCTGGCCAGATTCTCGATCACCGCCAGCAGCACCCGGCGCACCGCAGCTATATCGTTCGCTGCCACGCCTTTGACCGCCACCTCATTGACTTCGATCGCCAGCGGCACCAGCTTCGCCTTGAGCCGCTTGCCGGTCGTGGTCAGGTGGATGTGCGTATTGCGCCGGTCGTCCTGCCCACGCTTGCGCTCCACATAGCCCAGCTTTTCCATCGCATTGACCGCTGCGTGCGTGGTCGGCTCCATCACGCCGGCTTCCATGCTCAACTCGCGCTGCGTCAGGCGGTCGCGTACCCAAAGGATACGCAGAAACGACCAATGCCCGAACGAGACCGAATGCTCGAGCAGGCGCAATTGCAGCGCCCGCGCATAGGCACGCGTGGCATCCTTGACCAGGTGTGCCAGACGATCGTCCGGCACCGCCTCGCGCCAGTGGCGCAGGATCGCCTCCGCTGGCGGAATTACAGCGCGCGTCATGACAGGCGCACCGGGCGCGGCGCGACCTGATGGTGCAAGAGCACCTCGCGCCCACTCTGCGCCGATTCGAGGATGGCCAGACAGACTTCGAGGGTTGCCAGCGACCACACGCCATCGTGCAAGGGCGGCACGCCCTTGATGATCGCCGCGTACGCTTCGTCGATCACCTCGACCCGCGGCACGGCGGATACGGGCAATTCTTCAACCGTACGATCGGCGTCGCCATAGACTGTGATCGAGCCGGGCCCGGGTCTGATGTCGCCGCCGTCGCAACAAATCAGGACATGGCCGAAATGCTGATGCTGTCTCGGACCCTTGCCTGTCGACGGCAGGTAGGCACTGCCGCCGAAGTTGCGTGCGGCCTTCAGCGTGGCCTCGGTCGCGGCATCCTGCACGCCGGCCAGTTTCGCGCGCCCGCTCAAATAGCCCGCTGCATCCTTCGCCAGCCCCGATTCGCCAATCCATCCGCACATCTCGTCACCATCGAAGTGGCCGTAGCCGCTGTACACCACGGACGCGAACGCGCCGCCTTCAAATCCGATCAGCGCGGCGAACGCCCCTTCGGTCGGCCGCGCCGCATCCCACGCCCCGGTGTGCGCACGCACCGACACCGCCTTGCCACCTGCCAGGAGCCGCACCACGTCGATCTGGTGCGCGGCCTGGCTGAAGATCACGCCACCGCCCCGCGCGGTATCGAGTTCCTCGGGCCGTCGCGGCCGATACAGGAAGTCGGTGTAGTACTGGGCATTGATCATGCGCACCGCACCCAGCTGCCCGCTTTCGATGATGGCGCG
>JAYTDE010000379.1:0-8893 GCA_043736195.1 Burkholderiales bacterium
AGGATTTCGTCGCCGTCGATCTTGACGGTCGAACCTGCGTACTTGCCGAACAGGATGCGATCGCCAGGCTTGACGTCAGGGGCGATCAGCTTGCCATCGTCGCCACGCTTGCCCGGGCCTACCGCGATGACTTCGCCCTGATCGGGCTTTTCGGCTGCGTTGTCGGGAATGACGATGCCGGAAGCGGTCTTGGTCTCGTTCTCGAGGCGCTTCACAACCACTCGGTCATGCAAAGGGCGGATCTTTAAAGCCATTATAAACTCCTTTAAAAACAATAAGTTGTCCATTGAATGTCCAGAAGCGGACGAGCGGACAAGGTTTTTCGATTCGCTCCGTTCCGGACGCGGCCAGGGAAATCTCCCGCCTTCGGTCCAAACCGGAATTGCGATTGTTAGCACTCAATGCCAACGAGTGCTAATTATAGGATCGATTCCTGAAAAATCAAGCCGGACTCAAGAATTTCTGATGGCGGCCGTTACGACAAGTGCGGCGGCAGAGGGCGCGAACTCATGCGGCTGCGACACCTTCATGAACCCAGCAGAACGCACGATGCGGATTGAGAACGATGAATCGAAACCTGGCGAAATCTTCTGACTCCGGAGCATTCTTCGCAGTCCGTGGCGGCTTTGGCGGCGCAAACGTGTTTCGCGATGCCTGGGAATATCGCATCACCGACGATGGCGCCAAGCGCCTGGCCGCGAAGAGCGGTGCCTCGCCGGCATTCCTGGGCATTCTGGCCATCGCCAGTGCCGCACCGGTGACTTTTGCGCAGGTGGCAAGCAAGGTGCCGCACATCGATGGCAATGACCTCGAACTGTGGCTCTCGACTCTGTGTGAAATGGGTTTGCTGTCGCCGCTCGAAGCCGGAACAGCCTCGCTTGTCGCGGCCGCGCCGTCGATTGTGGTCGCTATGCCGTCGGAAGAGCCGGCTCCAGCGGCTGTTGCGGCGCCGGCGCCGGATACGCAGGTGTTGCCGGTCGCGCTTCTGGTGCACGCCGAAGCGCGCGTGCGGGCTAACTGGCGGCGTGCGCTGGCCGGACGCGGCTTCGAGTTGCAGGAAAGCGCCGAACTTGAGACCGTCGAGCGCTTGTTGCGGGAACGGCGTCCCGCCTGGATAGTGCTCGGGCTGAACGGCGGGGACTTTGACGGATTGCATCTACTGCGGGCGCTGAAGCGGCCGCGGGCGCCGCGCATCTCGCGCGTATGCCTGGTGGTTCCGCTTGGCCGTACCCTCGCAGCCGACGCTGTCGAGACTGCCACGCGTGCCGACGCGACCGCGAACTCAGTGACCGATATCGTGCGTGCGCTGTGCGGCGATGCGGCCGTGGACGAGTCTGCGGAGTCGTGGTCCGTGGCGGTTTCAGCGGGGAGTGTGACCGAGGATGCGCAAGTCTCCGACTCGGATGTATCGGATCCGGTTGGGGCAGGACTTGCGCCAACAGCGCGTGGCAAGCCCGCACAAGCGCCGGCCAACGCGCCGGTCTGGATGAACCTGCTGTATGGCGATGCATACCAGTACGGCAGTTTCGAAGCCGAGCATCCGTCCGACCTTGAGTTGCAGTATCCGCGCCTGATGGTCCGCATGATTGAAGGCTGGTCGCGGCCGGAGTTGGCCGCCGAGATCAATCAGCTGATCGTCGACGAGCGTGGCGGCCGCCAGGGTTTTCCGCCCGACGTGATGGAGGAACTCTGGTTCCTGTACCAGATGCACCAGGCCTTGCATGCGCAAACCGAAAGCCGGCCCGCGGCAAGTGCCAACCACGTCTATCCGGCAACGGCCCTGCTGCAACCGGATGCGACGCTCGCGGCGGGCGCCCTGCATTGATGTCTTTCCATCGGACCGCGCAAATAGGATAAAGTCTGGGCCTGAAAGAGGGGGGGCGCTGTTGTCGAGAATTGCAAAAGACGTGATGAAAACAAGCCTCCGGCGAGGCTGTCATGTTTTTTGCGACGCTCAATAGGCGGCCTTTGGCTGCGCAATCATCGGGAAATAGTTGTGGCATACGCGCGAAATGCGCGCATGCCTACCGCCATATTTTGCTTTTCGTGAACCCAAGGTCACTTGCAGGCTTGCTGGCGCTCGGCCTGTGCGCCGGTGCGTCCGCCCTCTCCTTGGGGGATCTCAAGGTGCGTTCGCCAATCGGCAGCGCATTCGAGGCGGTGTTGCCGTATACGGCAAATGCCGACGAAGTGCTGTCACCGCAGTGCATTCGCGGCCACGAGGACGCGGCTTCCAGAAACCAGCATGTTCCCTTGCTGGCGAATGTGCGTTTCGCGATCACGCGATCGGCGGGCGGTGGCGAAATCGTCATCCGCACGCGCGCGCTGGTGCACGAACCGGCAGTGCGCATTCGCCTGACTGTCAATTGCGGGCCGCAAACGCTGCTGGTGCGCGAGTATGTGGTGTTGCTTGACGCGCCGCCGGTTAACATTGAACCAGTCCCGGCAACTGTAGCGGTACCGCTGGCTGCCGTGCCGGTGCCGCCTATGGCTTCGACAAGCGTGCGACGCGGCGAGCCGCGTGTGGTGCGCCGCGTCGCCACACCACCGGCAGGCGATGCCGGCGCGGCTGGTGGCGCGTTGCGTTCCTTGCCGTCGCTGCGGTTGGCGCCGCCGGGAGACCGGCCGGCCCGCGACTCCATCAGAGCGGCCGCACGCAAACCGGCTGTCGGCAAACCCGCGCCCGGGTATCGGCTGACGCTGTCGCAAGCGACGGCTGCGGAGGCCGGCGAACCTCTGAACCAGCCGCTCAAGCGCAGTGACGAGTTGATGAGCCTGGTTGCGCCGGCGCGCACTCTTGGCGTCGGCGAGACTGACAAGCTGCGTGCCGAAGCGCGCATTCGCCTGTCCGACAATCCGTTCGCTGAAGCGCTGCAAATGCAGACGCGTCTGCTTGCGCTGGAAGGCGGCATGGGCGTTTTGCGCAAGGAAGTCGGTGAAATCGAAAACGCGCGCCGTGTGGCTGAAGACCGTGCGCGCAACCTGGCGGCGGAAAATCGTCGTCTTGCTGCCTGGTTGAATGGTGCGGCGCTGCTGGTGGCGTTTTTGTTGTGCGCGGCGCTGGCCGCCATCCTGTTCTGGCGCTATCGGCTGGCCTCCGAGCAACGCGGCAGGCGCGAGCGCTTGTGGCAGGCGGCGCCCGCAACCGCGCCCGCGACGCCTGCGGCCGCGCCGGAAACAGGGGGCGACGCCGATGTTTCATACCAGCAGTGGCGCTCGTCTCCGGTGGCTCCCGCGCAGGAAAGCTATCAACGTACGGTCGTGCTCGACCGCAGTGAAGATGCGGGCGCAGCGGCTACCCGGAGCGCGCAAGATGGCGACGGCGCGGCACCAGCCGTGGCCCCGCATGTTGCGCCGCCGGCCAAGTCTCGGCCCCCTATCGAGATGCCCGCGGCGTCCGTGCCAGCCGCCCCCGGTTCCGCCCCGCTACGCGCGCCGGCAGCGGCTCCGACAGCGCCGCCAGTGCCGCCCAACTTGGTGGCAGTGCCCGCAGCCCAGCCACCCTTGAAGACCGCCGGCGCGGACGAGACCGAGTTTTATTTGCCGGAATCGGCGCTGCTTGCCGATGGTGACGGCAGCGCTACCAGTGCGCAGGTGTCCGGCACCAGGCGGATACCCACCGGGCGTGAAAAGGCGCTGTCCGGTGCGGACCTGCCAAGCGCGATTCCGGGCGCCAGCATCGAAGCGCGCGCGCTGGTTCTCGCCGACCAGGCCATGGTCGTGGACTTTGCGATCGATGACTCGCGCGCGATTGGCATGGCGTCCGGCGACGATGCCGGCGCGCGCGCGCGCAGCGCGCGGTACTTCGCGGAGTTCGAGCGCAAGCTGTTTCCGGAAATTGCGCTCGGGCGCGTCAAGCTCGACGACCCGCGCTCGATCATCGGTCTGGCACGCACCTATTACCAGGAGGATTTTGATCCCGGCAAGGCGATCAGTTTTCTGGAGTACGCGTTGTATCGCTCAAGCGATCCGATGCGCATTCACCTGGCCCTGCTTGAAATATTGCGTATGGAACGGCGAGTGGGCGAGTATGCGATCGTGGCGCGCACCTTTCGCGGCCAGTATCCGGATAGCGGCACCCACTGGCAACTGGTCGCGGCCTACGGCCGACTGCTCGATCCGCACGAGCCGACTTTCGAGGGCGACAAAGTGCCCGAATTGGACCTCGATACGCCGTCCAACTGGCTCGGTTCAACCCTCGACATGACCAAGTATGTGCTCGGGCAAAAGGTGGCGGATTCGGTGCGCGACCTGCCTGCCCCTGCCCCTGCCCCTGCTCTGGCGAGGGGCGCATGAGCTGCCGGGGCGCTCCCAAGGCGAATACCGCAGCGCGCAGCGCTGGGGTTACCCAATGAGCACGCCGATTTCGTCGCTTGCCCCCGCTGATGAGATTCCGTGGCGCCAACTGGCCAACGTCGAATTCTCGGCGCGCGCGTTGCCGGTGGTCGAAGCATGGCTGGTGGCCGAGCACATCGAGACCCGCCTTCTGGTCGCGCTTGACGATGAACTTGAACAGCGCCTGGCGCAGCAGCGTGCGCGCCGCCGCCGCAGCGGCGCTGCCGCCCTGTCGGCGGAAACCGATCTGCGTCCGCTGTGCTATCTGTTGCTGATGGCGATGGCGCGCGCCTGCCAGACCCCGGGCAGCACCGCCATCGTGACCCGCGCCCTGCGCCTGGCCGGGTTGCATGCGCTGTGCTGCCTGCTGGTGTCGGAACCGATCGCTGCGCCCACCTGGAGTCATGCGCACCAGATGTTCACGCGTGCCGAGGCCGCCGGCGATGTCTCGCTGGTCAACGATCTGGGCGCTTCCAATGAAACGCTGTATCTGCGGCTGTTGCTGTTGTCCACCCTGGCGGGCAACGGCATGTCGGCGCGCCAGATCGACAAGTGCTTCGACTGGCTGGAATCCTGGTCGCGCGGTATCGTGCTGGAGCGGGAATTCGCTGCCGGACGCCACTATTTCGCGGTTGATCTCGCAGGCGGGGCCGGGCTTGAGGTGATAACTCCGGACAAAACGCTGGCGGCGGCACGCTACTTCGACCATGCGCGCCTGGCTGAGCGCGTGTCGGCCGGTCGTTCGGATTATTTCCGGCAGATCAGCGTGGCGACCATCGGCCTGTATGCCTCGAACCCATTGTTCGAGTACCACGATGCCCTGCATCAGTTGAGCCGTTACTGGGATTACGTGGCTGTGCGGCATTCCGGGCGCGACAGCGGGCGACGGCGCATCGATGCGCTTGAAGTGGCCGCGATAGCAGGCTTTGCGCAATGCCTGCGCGTGGCGGACGGCGGCGCAGTGCCCGAGCAATGGACCCTGGTCGATCGTTCGCCCACCGGCGCCGGATTCAAGGTGAGTGGGCTGGCACGGCCGATCGAAAAGGGCAGCCTCGCGGTTTTTGCGGACCCGCAGGAATCGGGCTGGGTGCTGGGCACCGCGGTGCGCGTGGCGCCGTCGGCACAGGGCTCGGATGTCGGGGTACGGCGGCTGGCCGATAGCTGGCGTGCCGTGCATCTGCAGCAAGAGGCGGCCGATGGCGCGCCCGCGTGCGCAGGCGTGGTGGCCTTCTTCATCTTCGGTGACGAGGCGCGCGGTCTGGCGGATTCGATCATTCTGGCGGGCGGCAGCTTCGATCCCACCCAGACCTACACGATGCGACCGGGCCGCGACCTGTTCAGGATTCGCCTGAGCCGGGTGATCCAGAGCGGCAGCGATTGGGAGCGGGTTGGCTTTGACGTGATCAAGCGGCTCAAGGAAGGCACCTGATACTGCCTTGTTGCATGGCGGCACATGGTCGCGTGGGATAATGCGGCCTTGCCCCTGATTCCAGTCAATGTGCGCAAGGCCATAGTAATTCTTTGCCTGGCGGTTACCGCCAATCTGGTCGTGGTCGTGCCGCTATCCGCGCAAATAGCCACGCCGACGCCCGGCCCCACATCTTCCGCGGCCGCACCCGCACCCAACGGCGAGGTCGATCCCGCGCCCCTGGCGGCGCTGCCGCCGGCGATCGCCAACGCGATTCGCGCCGCCCGCCTGCCTGCAGGTGCGCTCGGATTGTTTGTACAGGAAGTCGGTGCGGCCAAGCCGACCCTGTCGCTCAATGCGGACCGTCCGTTGAACCCGGCATCGGTGATGAAGCTGGTCACCACTTATGCCGCGCTTGAACTATTGGGCCCCAGCTTCATCTGGAAGACCCGTTTTTACGAGACCGGGTCGCGGCGCGGCGACGCGCTCGAAGGCGACCTGGTGATTCGCGGCTCGGGCGACCCCAAGCTTTCCCAGGAGCAACTCTGGCTGGCGCTCAAGGCCTTGCGCGCGCGCGGAGTGCGTGAGATCCGCGGCAACATCATCCTGGATCGCGGCGCATTCGACGCCAGCGGCTTCGATCCGGGCAAGTTCGACGGCGATCCGTTGCGCGCCTACAACGCCGGGCCGGATGCGCTGCTGATCAATTTCAAGTCGTTTGCACTGACCTTCGCGCCTGATGATGGTGGCCAGGTCAACGTGTCGGTCGAGCCGCGTGTGGCGGGCTTGCCGCTGCGCTCGGCGGTGCGGGCCACGACCGGGCCATGCATTGATTTCCGTGCCTATCCCGTCAAGCCGAAGATCGACGCGACTGGCATTGTCTTGACCGGCACTTATGCAAGTAGTTGTGGCGTTCGGACCTGGTGGTTGCACCCGTTCGAATTGAGCCCGCTGCAGTACACCGGCGCGGTACTGCGCTCACTGTGGGGCGAGGTCGGGGGCACGCTGGCCGGCGAGGTGCGCGAGGGACCGCTGCAGGCGGGCGCGCGCTTGCTGCACGAAGCGGATTCGCAAAGCCTGTCCGAGATCGCGCGCGACATCAACAAGTTTTCCAACAATGTGATGGCGCGGCAGCTATTTTTGACGCTCTCCGCCGAACTGTTGAAGCTGCCGGGCAACCCGGAGCGTTCGGCGCGCGCGATCAAGACCTGGCTTGTCGACAAAAAGCTCGGTGGCGACGAACTGGTGATGGAGAATGGTTCCGGCCTGTCGCGCCTGGAGCGTGTTTCGGCCGGCAGTCTCGGCCGCATGCTGGTGGCGGCCTATCGCAGCCCGGTGATGCCCGAGTTCATGGCCTCGATGCCGCTGGTGGCCTACGACGGCACCATGCGGCGACGCCTCAAGACGCGCGATGTTGCCGGTCAGGCGCATATCAAGACCGGTAGCCTCAACGATGTGCGCTCGATCGGCGGCTACGTGCTTGCCGCCTCCGGCCGGCGCTTTGCGGTGGTGTGCATCGTCAACCATGCCAATCTGGAAGGTGTGCAGGCACTGCAGGATGCGCTGTTGCAGTGGGTATACGTCGAAGCGTAGCCGCTGAACGCCTGCAAAGCCGGCAGACCGGCGTACCGGCGTAGCAAGCCAGAAAATCCCCGACATTCCGCGGTCGCGTTGCGCCGCCAGGGCGGCCGGGCGGTGCGGCTCGCCCAGGCGCGGCCAAACGTGGCAACCCGCTCGCGGATTGACGGCGACCGGACGTTTTCTTGCTTTTCGGGCCGTGCAACGGAATTTTGCATCCAGGAACCTGTCGAAAACGGGCGGTGATGTGTATCATGTTTGTGCGGTCCGGCGCGAATACAGTGCAAATCACGGGAGTGCAATTGGTGAACGGGCGGTTGCGGTTACCAGTAGCAGGATTGTTGGCGCTTTTGGCTGCTATGCCGGTGTTCGCCCAGACCCAGACCCAGAGCATGGTGCAGACGGCACCTGTTGTGACTCTGGTGACCGTCGATCCGCCGCAACAAAGCGGCGCGGCGGCCAATCGTGGAGCGGCCTGGAAGCTGCTGGCCGGTTACCAGTTCAGCCAGACTTTCGGGCTGGAGGCCGCGTATGGAGATCTGGGACGCTATGGTTTTGCGTCCGGGGTACCGGGTTTGTCGGCCGCAGGTGATGTACGCATGCGCGCATGGTCGCTGGCCGGCACCAGTAGCCTGGCGCTTGGCAAGAGCTGGTCGGTGACCGGCAAGCTGGGCGTGGGCAACAAGCTGGCGGAACTTGGGCGGGTGTCCGGCCCGTTGGCGGCTTCGCCTTGGGCCGGCCACGGTGCCGGGCGCTCGGACTTGATGCTGGGCCTGGGGCTGGGCTACAGCGTCGGGCGCGGATTTGGTTTGCGTTTCGAGTACGAGAACTATGGGGCCGTCGGCGGCGCGGGCCAGGGCGCCGTCAAGGCGGATCAATGGGCGGTCAGCCTCAAGTACTCGTTTTGAACGCAGCACCTGCTGGCCAAGGATTGAGTTGCCGACTCGCCGCCGACATGCGGGGCGCGCTTTTCAGGTTGCGGTTCGAAAGTCTTGCCCGCCGCGCCCGGAATATGTCGTTTGCACGCCAGGAACCACTTTCAGCTTGTCTGAAGGCGACCTATAATTGTCGTTTACCCAATTTGTCAATCTGGAGAATCAAGCGATGAACACCGATGCCAACCGCGACAAGCTGATTACCGATGTCAAGACCCTGATGGCCGACGCTGACGATATCGTCAAGGCGATGGCCTCGGCCACCGGCGAGAAGGCCACCGAACTGGGCGAGAAACTGCGCATCAAGCTGCGCAGTGCGAAGGAAAAAATGGGCGACGTGCAGGAAGTGGTGGCCGACCGCGCCAAGGCCGCCGCCCGTGCCACCGATGATTTCGTGCATGACAACCCGTGGAAAGCCATCGGCATCGCCGCCGGCGTCGGCTTCCTGCTGGGCCTGTTGGTCAACCGCAAGTAGATTTCGCCCGCCGCATGCCAGACCAGAACGGCAGCGCGCGCAACTCCGCAGGCGAGGCGCCGTCCGGCGGGGTGTTTCATTCGCTGCGTAGCATCGGCCCGGCGCTGTTTGGCCTGTTGCGCACCCGGCTCGAGCTGTTCGCAATCGAGCTCGCCGAAGAGA
>JAYTDE010000380.1:0-2656 GCA_043736195.1 Burkholderiales bacterium
CAGCGGTTTGCTGCCCTGCGGTAACGAGGGCGAACGAGTACAATTTATTGCAATTTCGCCGCCAATCCAAAGGGGTTTTACATGGCGCAAGCCGCATCCGCAGAGTACGTCATCGCGTTCGAAAAGCTGCGCAACAGCGATGTCGGCAAGGTAGGCGGCAAGAACGCGTCACTGGGCGAGATGATCAGCCAGCTCGCCGGTACCGGCGTACGGGTGCCCGGCGGCTTTGCCACCACCGCTCAGGCCTTTCGCGACTTTCTGGCGCATGACGGGCTGGCGGCGCGCATCGAGGCGCGCCTGAAGGTGTTCGACGTGTCCGACGTCAGGGCGCTGGCCGAAGCCGGGCGCGAGATTCGACGCTGGATTGTCGAAACACCATTCCCGCCGGCCTTGGACGACGCGATCAAGAACGCGTTTGCGCAAATGGAAGCGCAATCCGGGGGCGGCGGTATCTCGGTGGCGGTGCGTTCCTCGGCCACCGCTGAAGATCTGCCTGACGCGTCCTTTGCGGGGCAGCAGGAAACCTTTCTCAACATCGTGGGCGTCGACAACGTCCTGCATGCGATGAAGGAAGTGTTCGCCTCGCTCTACAACGATCGTGCCATTTCGTACCGCGTGCACAAGGGCTTCACCCATGCCGAGGTGGCGCTGTCGGCCGGGGTGCAGCGCATGGTGCGCTCGGATACCGGTGCCGCCGGCGTGATGTTCACGCTCGACACCGAATCGGGTTTTCGCGATGTCGTCTTCATTACCTCGTCCTACGGGCTGGGCGAATCGGTGGTGCAGGGCGCGGTCAATCCGGACGAATTCTATGTGCACAAGCCGCTGCTGGCGGCCGGCAAACCGGCGGTGATCCGCCGCGCGATCGGCTCCAAGCTTTCGAAGATGATCTTCGGTGCCAAGCCCGAAGCCGGCAAATCCACCGTGACGGTGGACGTGAGCCATGCCGAGCGCGACCGGTTTTCGCTTGACGATGCCAATGTGCTGGAACTGGCGAGGTATGCGGTCATCATCGAGAATCACTACGGCCGGCCGATGGATATCGAATGGGGGCTGGACGGTGGCGACGGCAAGCTCTATATCCTGCAGGCGCGACCGGAAACGGTGAAGTCACAGGAGAAGAACGACAGCCAGCAGCGCTTCGCATTAAAAGGCCAGGGCCGGGTTTTGGCCACCGGGCGCGCCATCGGGCAGAAGATCGGCATCGGCCGCGTGCGCATGGTCGGCGACGCCAGCGAGATGGACCTGGTGCAGGACGGCGACATCCTGGTCACCGACATGACCGATCCCAACTGGGAGCCGGTGATGCAGCGGGCATCGGCGATCGTCACCAACCGCGGCGGCCGCACCTGCCACGCGGCGATCATCGCGCGTGAACTCGGCATTCCCGCGGTGGTCGGCTGCGGCAACGCCACCGACGTACTCGAGGACGGCATGGACGTCACCGTATCGTGCGCCGAGGGCGATACCGGCAACATCTATGAGGGTCGCCTGGAAACCGAGATTTCCGAGATCAAGCGCGGCGTGATGCCGAAGATCCCGGTGAAGATCGGCATGATCGTCGGCAATCCGCAACTGGCCTTCGATTTCTGCCAACTGCCCAACGACGGCGTGGCGCTGGCGCGGCTCGAATTCATCATCAACAGCTACATCGCCGCGCACCCGCGTGCCATTCTCGACCATCCCAACGTGCCGGACGACCTGCGCCGTGCGATTGATTCGCTGGCGCGTGGCTACGCCAGCCCGCGCGATTTTTTCGTCGAGAAGCTGGCCGAGGGTGTGTCGACCATCGCCGCGGCGTTCTGGCCCAAGCCGGTGATTGTGCGCCTGTCGGATTTCAAGTCGAACGAATACAAGAAACTGATGGGCGGCAGCCTCTACGAGCCGGACGAGGAAAACCCGATGCTGGGTTTTCGCGGCGCGGCGCGCTACATCGCGCCGGATTTCGCCGAATGCTTTCGCATGGAATGCGAGGCGATGAAGAAAGTGCGCGACGTGATGGGCTTCACCAACGTCGAAATCATGATTCCGTTCGTGCGCACCCTGACCGAATGCAAGAAGGTAATCGACATATTGGCTTCGCACGGTCTCAAGCGCGGGCAAGGCGCGGCGCCCGACGGCAGTGGCGGCCTGCGTTTCATCATGATGTGCGAACTGCCGACCAATGTGATCCTCGCCGCGGAGTATCTCGAGTACTTCGACGGCTTTTCAATCGGGTCCAACGACCTCACGCAATTGACCCTGGGCCTGGATCGCGATTCCGGCCTGGTGGCGGCCTCGTTCGACGAGCGCGACCCTGCGGTCAAGGCGATGCTGCACATGGCGATCGTCGCCTGCAAAAAGGCCGGCAAGTACGTCGGCATCTGCGGCCAGGGGCCGTCGGATTATCCCGACCTGGCGCTATGGCTCAGGGACGAGGGCATCACCGCGCTGGGCTTGAACCCGGATACGGTGGTCGATACCTGGAACAGGTTGGCGCAGGCGGGTTGAAGGTCCCGGCGGCTGCCCTCGATTCGGGAGTCGCGCACCTCGTTCCTGTTAGCAGCCTGTCGGACTTAGGAATCGTTGGCTACAAATCGGCCGCAGCGGTCCATTTTTCACCGCCTTCTCGGCCCATAGCTGGGCTATGGGCCTTCGAATTCGGCAAAAACTGTCC
>JAYTDE010000381.1:0-1898 GCA_043736195.1 Burkholderiales bacterium
TGGATTTCGGTATCGATCATGCCCGGGCTGACCGCGTTGACGCGGATGCCTTCGGTCGCCACTTCACGCGCCAGGCCCACGGTGAACGCGTCGATCGCACCCTTGGCCGCGGCATAATCAACATATTGCCCCGAGCCGCCCAGGCGGGCCGCGGCCGATGACATGTTGACGATGCCCCCACCCTGCCCGTAGCCGGCGCCGCGCGCCGGCCCTTCCTTGGTCGACATGCGCTTGACCGCCTCGCGCGCGCACAGGAACGAACCCAGCACATTGATGTTGAACATGCGGGTAATGCGTGCCGCGCTCATGGCCGACACGCGCGAGACGACATCGACCACCCCCGCATTGTTGACAAGCGCGGTCAGCGGCCCGAGCTCGCGGTCAACGCTGGCGAACATCGACACCACGTCGTCCTCCACGGCGACATCGCCCTTGATGGCAATAGCGCGGCTGCCGGCCGCCTTGATGCGCGCCACCACCTCACCCGCAGCCTGGGCATCGCGGGTGTAGTTGACGGCCACCCAATAGCCGCGTTGCGCAGCCATGAGCGCGGTGGCCGCGCCGATACCGCGGCTGCCACCGGTGACAAGCATGATTTTTTGCATGGCCTTACCCTTCTTGTATTTTTCAACCAAGGCCTATTTGCGGCCATAAGTCGAATCGTGATCAAGGTGAATCGCCTGGAACCGCATGAAGTCGCCCTCACGCCGCACCACTGCGCGACAACGAATAGAGAGGCGAATCGAATACCTGCCGTCGCCGCTCTTGATCGACTCCCACTTCAAACCGGCATCACGATGAACCTCGTTCCACCCCATGCGCTTCAACTTGCGCAGTGTCTTGCCGACCATCCGCAGATCGGCCACATCAAGAGCCAAGAGTTCGTCCTGGAAATGCGGATGATTGAGATCGAGGAGAACGCGGCTCACGCAACCGCTTTTATCCGCTTGCGGGGCGCCGGTTCGGTTGCGCGGATCGCAGCTTTTGGTCGGGCCCGGCGCAACATGCTCTCGACATCGGTTTGCGATGGCGGATGCGCATGCATCCAGGCGTCAGCAGCGGCCAGCCGGGCGCGCATTCCAGGCGTGTGCACCCAGGCCTCGTCGGCCGGCACCACTTTCATCGGCTTGAGCAGCAAGGCCCCACCCTCAAGCGCTTCAACCGAGAAATACTGACCCGCATACTTCTTGCCCAGCGATAACTGTCCGCTGGCACCGACTGACTTGAGCATCACAACCCCGTTTCAATAAATCCGCAATTCATGCAGCATGATATCAGCACGGCCAAAAACCACCCCAACCACGCAAGCACAAAATGCCGGATTGAGCGAAGCCACGCGGCGCTCCAATCCGGCAAGTTGGGGCGGCACCAAAGGTGTCCGCCACCAACCTTTAATAGGATTTGGGCAGCCCCAGCACCTTCTCGGCGATGAAATTAAGCACCATTTGCGAGCTCACCGGCGCAATGCGCGGCAGCATCGACTCGCGCAGGTAGCGCTCGACATGGAACTCCTTCGCATAGCCCATGCCGCCCAGGGTCAGCACCGCGGTCTCGCAGGCCTTGAAGCCGGCCTCGGCGGCGAAATACTTGGCCGCATTGGCCTCGGCGCCGCAAGGCTCGCCACGATCGTATTTCCACGCAGCGCGATACACCAGGAGTTCGGCGGCCTCCAGCTCGATCCAGTTTTTCGCCAGCGGATGGGCCACCCCCTGGTTCTTGCCGATCGGGCGGTCGAACACGATACGCTCGCCGGCGTAGTGCGCCGCACGCGCCAGCGCGGCTCGCCCCAGGCCCATCGCCTCGGCGGCGATCAGGATGCGCTCCGGGTTCATGCCGTGCAGGATGTAGCGAAAGCCCTGCCCCTCTTCACCGATGCGGTCGGCCAGCGGCACCTCCAG
>JAYTDE010000382.1:0-3663 GCA_043736195.1 Burkholderiales bacterium
GTGCCGTACAGCATCGATCGCGATTTCATTCCAGTGGCGCTGACCACGACCGGCCCGAACATCCTGGTGGTGCCGGCAAACTCGCCCTACAAGACCCTGGCCGACCTGCTGGCCGCTGCGCGCGCCAAGCCGGGTGCCATCAATTTCGCCACCAGCGGCCCCGGCAGCCTTTCGCACCTTGCTGGCGAACTGATGATGCGTCAGGCAAACATCAAGATGACGCATATCCCCTACAAGGGCGGTGGACTGGCGATCATCGACGTCATCGCCGGCCAGGTGCAAATGATCGTGTCCGACGCCTTGCCGGTGGCGCAGCACCTCAAGTCGGGCAAGGTGCGTCCGCTGGCCATCACCAGCGTCAGGCGCTCGCCGCTGTTCCCCGACATTCCGACTTTCGCCGAGGCCGGCCTGCAAGGCATCACCGTGGTGAACTGGTGGGGTGCGTTCCTGCCGGCCGGCACGCCGCAGGCGGTGGTCAACCAGTATCAGGCAGCGCTTGTGAAGGTGATGGCCGATCCCGACTTGAAGGAACGTTTCGCCGGGTTGGGCGTTGAAGCGCACGCCAGCACGCAGGAGGAGTTTCGCACCTTCATGGCATCCGAAAAGGCGATGTACACCAAGCTGATCGCCGACAACAACATCAAGGGCGAATGAGCACTTTCCGCGAAATAACGAGCAGCCGATGAGCACCATGCTGCCCAGCCAGCGGGTCCCGTACTCGGCGATTGTCGATCGGCCCCCGCTTGTGGTGCCCGACGGCGGCCGCATGCTGGTATGGGTTATCGTGAACGTCGAACACTGGAGCATGGAGCGCCCGATGCCGCGCACCGTGCTGTCGCCGCCGATGGGGCAACCGCTGCAGCCCGACCTGCCGAACTGGGCCTGGCATGAATACGGCATGCGGGTCGGATTCTGGCGCCTGCATGAAGCGCTGGTTGCGCGCGGCATCGTGCCCACCCTTGCCATCAACGGCATCGTCTGCAAGAGCCATCCGCGAGTGGCGCGGGCGGCGCTGGAGGCCGGCTGGGAATTCATGGGCCACGGCTACGTGCAGGGGCCGATGCATGCGCTGGCCGACCAGAAGCAGTCGATCATCGATACGGTCGAGGCGATTCGTGCCTTCACCGGTCGTGCGCCGGTAGGCTGGGAAAGCCCTGGCTTGACCGAAACCGCCGACACCATCGATTACCTCTCGGAAGCCGGCATCGAGTATGTGGCCGACTGGGTATTCGATGACCAGCCGGTGTGGATACCTACAGCGCATCGGCCGGTGCTGTCGGTGCCTTACAGCGTGGAAATCAACGACATTCCGATGATGCTGCTGCAAAGCCACAACGGCGCGGAGATGCTTGAGCGCGGCGTGGCGCAAATCGATCGCCTGTGGCAGGAGAGCGCGCAGATCCCGCGCGTGATGGCCATCAGCGTGCATCCCTACATCACCGGCGCGCCGCACCGGATCGCCATGTTCGAACGCCTGCTCGACTACGTGCAGTCGAAATCCGGTGTGATCATCCGCACCGGCGCCGAGATCGCCAGCTGGTACAAGGCGCAGGTGCCGCCGCCGGTCTGAGGCCGGCGCCGTCGACCGGCGGCATTTCCTCCACTCACCTGAGCTCCGGATGGCAGGTTCAAAGTCCGTTTCTGTCAAGCAGTCCGCCAGTGTGCCGCTGGTCACGCGCAAGCGTGCGCAACCGGCCGCGCGCAAGGCGCCGGTCAAGGTGCGCCTCTCGCCGGCCGAACGCGAGAAGCAGATCGTCGACGGCGCCATCGCGTACTTCTCCGAGGTCGGTTTTTCCGGCCAGACGCGCGAGTTGTCCAAGCGCCTGGGCATCACCCAGCCACTGTTGTATCGCTACTTTTCGTCGAAACAGGCACTGGTGGAACGGGTTTACAAGACCGTGTTCGAAGGGCGCTGGAACCCGGCCTGGGTGTCATTGATCCGCGACCGTTCGATTCCCCTGCGTGACCGCCTGATCGAGTTTTACCGCCAGTATTCGGAAGCCACCTATCGGCCCGACTGGCTGCGAATCTATCTCTACGCCGGCCTGTCCGGCCCGGTACTCAACCAGCGCTATATCAATCTTTTGCAGCGCGAACTATTGCCGGTGTATTGCCGCGAGGTGCGCCACTATTGCGGCCTCGAGTCGCCCGAGTTACCGGTATCGAGCGAGGAGATCGAATTCATCTGGAGCCTGCATGGCGGCATGTTCTATTACGCCGTGCGCCAGCATGTTTACCTGCTGCGCATGGATGTCGATTTCATGTTCAAGGTCGAATACGCGGTCGACAATTTTCTGGCCGGCGCGAAAACCACTTACCCCAAACTGCTGGCTGCGATTGCAAAGCCCGCCACCAAGTTGGCGCAAAGAGGCAAGGGTCCGCGACCGCGTTGAGTGACCTTGGGCCTGGGTGCGACGGTCATCACGCCAGCCCGCTCCCCTTGCATGGCGGCTCCGGAGGGCGCGCAAACTCTGATTGAAGCAAGCTCAGGCGCGGGTGCGACGCGGCGACACTTTTCCCTTCGACGCCGAGCCCGACTTGCCAGGCGACGCGGCAGCACCGGTGAGCCTTTCCAGCACCGCATAGACCGCACCGGTGTCGTCCGCGCCGTGGCCTAGCGCCATTGCGGCGTTGTAGATCGGCACCGTGGCGGCGAACAATGGCGCTGGCGTATCGCTGGCGCCCAATGCCTCGGTGATCAGGCGCATGTCTTTCTGCCAGGTCGAGACCTTCATGGTGGCCTCGCCCCAGCTACGATCGACCATCATCGGGCCGCGCACCTGCAGCATGCGCGAACCGCCGGCGCCGTCGGCCACGACTTTCACGATCTGCGCAGCGTCCAGCCCGGAGCGCACGCCCATGAGAATCGCCTCGGCCGCCGCGACG
Source organism: Burkholderiales bacterium (assembly GCA_043736195.1). Taxonomy (GTDB): domain Bacteria; phylum Pseudomonadota; class Gammaproteobacteria; order Burkholderiales; family JAEUOS01; genus JAEUOS01. The sequence goes on from JAYTDE010000382.1 coordinate 2,887, forward strand.
TTGTGGATGGCCACCAGCAGATTGGCCACCAGCTTCATGCGCATGCCGTTGCCGAAGGCGCCGACGTCGTAGCGCACGCGCGCGAAACCGTCGAACACCGCGGCGAACTCCTTGATCGACCGGGTATCGCCGCTGGCATACACCGCCAGGTCGCGCGTAGCCGCCTGTGCACCGGTGCCGGACAAGGGGCAGTCAAGCAGGGTGATGCCGTGCGCCTTGAGGCGCTGGTGGGCGCGCTGCTTGGCCGTCAAGGGCAGTGTGCTGGTTTCGGCCACGATCAGGCCACGCACGCGGGCGGCGATCAGTTGCTCGCAGGCGGCATCGAGTGCGCTCTCGGAGGGTAGAGAGAGCACGATGAAACGGCAGCGCGCGGCGACATCGGCGGCGCTGCGGCAGGCATGACCGCCAGCGGCCTTGAGACGCGTGCGTGCGGCCGGCAGCGGATCGAATCCGTGCACGACGAAGCCGGCCTTGACCAGATTGGCCGACATCGCGCTGCCCATGATGCCCAGGCCAACGACGCCCACGCTGGTGGCGGCGATTGGCGCCGCAGTGCGGGCAGTGCTTGCTTTTTTGGTGACCATGAAGAGTGATCTTTCTTCTGACAGTTTTATTGAGCTTTTGATAAATTGAGATTACCATACAAAAAAATCGATAGCCTTTGCGCCCACCAAAACCAGGTTCGCATCGATTGCGGGGCTCGCAAACCATGGCGCCGCGCGTTGGCTGTGCCCATAGAAGTCAAACGCGCCGAGTGTGCCGTAAGCTGCGCAACAG
>JAYTDE010000383.1:0-2559 GCA_043736195.1 Burkholderiales bacterium
GGCACGCCCTACTGGCGCGGCATCCTGATCGTGTGCGCCATGAATGTGCTGCTGGCGATGTCGCTCAACCTGGTGATCGGCTATACCGGGCAGCTCAATCTGGGGCAGTCGGGATTTTTCGCCATCGGCGCCTATGTCACCACGGTGCTGCTCAAGAGCTACGGCTGGAATTTCTGGCTGGCCTGCGTGGCGGCCGTGCTGGCATCCGGCCTGGTCGGCCTGTTGCTCGCCGCCTTCGCTGCGCGCCTGCGCGGGCATTACCTGGGCATCGCCTCGCTCGGCTTCGCGGTGATCGTGTATCAGATCCTGATCAACTGGGAGAGTGTCACCAAGGGCGTGCGCGGCATCTACGGCATCAGGCCGCCGCCGCTTGCGATTCCGGGCTTCCCGGATTTGAATTTCGGCAATCAGGCGGCGCTTTTCTACCTGGTGGCGGGCATCGCTCTATTGGTCTATCTGCTGCTGGATAACCTGCTGCGCTCGCCGATCGGCGAGACCCTGCGCGCGATTCGCGAGGACGAGATTTCGGCCGCCTCCCTGGGCGTCAACGGCGCCAAGTGGAAAGCCTTTTCCTTCAGCCTGTCGGCGGCGATCGCCGGTCTGGCCGGCTGCTTCTATCCCGGCTTTGTCGGCACCCTGGTGCCGGACGCCTTCAACATCGTCGAGTCGTTCACCATGCTTGCCATGGTGGTGGTGGGCGGCATGGGCACCATGATCGGCCCGGTGATCGGTGCGATCGTTTTGACCTTCCTGCCGGAATTGCTGCGCGGTTTTGGCGATTTGCGCCTGATTGTCTACGGCCTGGCGCTCACCCTGGTGGTGCTGTTCATGCCGGGCGGCATGGTGCAGGCCTGGCAGTTGTTGCGTGCGCGCTTCAAGGGTGATCGTGTGAACCGCGCTGCCGGCGCAGGTGAGGCCGGCGGATGAACGCACTGCTCGAAGCGCGCGAGCTCCGAAAGAGTTTCGGCGGAGTCAAGGCGGTGGCGGGCATCTCGATCGCCGTTCCAGAGAAATCGATTTTCGCGGTGATCGGCCCCAACGGCGCCGGCAAGTCGACATTGATGAATCTGTTGTCGGGCACCTACCAGCCCGATTCGGGCGAGCTGCGCTTTGACGGGCGCCAGCTCGCCGGCCTGCCTGCGCATCGCCGGGCGCGGCTCGGCCTGGCACGCACCTTTCAAAAAATCCGCCTGTTCAAGCAACTCTCGCTTATCGACAACGTGTTGGCCGGCTTCCACATCCATCATCAGGTGCCGGCCTGGCAATACCTGCTGCCGGGCGCGGCCTTCTGGCGCGACTGGACCCGTTGCCGTGAAGAAGGTCTGGCCTTGCTCGAGTTTGTGGGCTTGGGTGATCTGGCCGCGCAACGCGCCGGCTCGCTGGCCTACGGGCAGCAGCGGATGCTGGAGATCGCGCGCGCGCTGGCGACCCAGCCCAAGCTTTTCATGCTCGACGAACCCGCCGCCGGCCTCAACGCCGCCGAGGTTGCTTTTCTGCTGCAACGCTTGCGGGACATCCGCGATCGTGGCATCACGGTGGTGGTGGTCGAACACAACATGGATCTGGTGATGAAGGTGGCGGACCATGTATTCGTGATGGACCACGGCGAATTCCTGTTCGAAGGGCCGCCCAAGGCGGTGCAGAGCAACCCGCGGGTGATCGAGGCCTATCTGGGTGGCGAATTCGAAAGCGGAGCGCTGGCCTGATGGCCGCCCTGTTGCAAGTCGAGGGCGTCGAGCTGGCCTATGGCGACGTGGCGGCCTGCCGCGATATTTCATTCGACGTGGCCGAAGGCGAGATCGTGACACTCATCGGCGCCAACGGTGCGGGCAAGTCGACCACCTTGCGCGGCGTGGCCGGGGCAATGATGCCGCGCCGCGGGCGCATCCTGTTTCAAGGCAAGGACGTGACCCGCATGCGCTCGCACGAGCGGCTCATGGCCGGCATCGCGCTGGTACCGGAAGGTCGTCGCGTGTTTCCGTTTCTCACTGTGCGCGAGAACCTGGAAATGGGCGGCTTCAAGTACCGCGCCGACAAGGTGAAGACGCAGGCGTTGATTGAACGCATGATGGACATGTTTCCGCGCCTGCGCGAACGCGCCGCGCAGCGTGCCGGCACCTTGTCGGGCGGCGAGCAGCAGATGCTTGCGCTATGCCGCGCCCTGATGTCCGAGCCTGTGCTCTTGTGCCTGGATGAGCCATCGCTGGGTCTGGCGCCGCTGGTGGTGCTGGAAATATTCAAGAGCATTCGCGCCATCAACCGCGCCGGCACCAGTGTGCTCCTGGTGGAGCAAAACGCGCGCTATGCACTGGAGACCGCCAGCCGTGGCTATGTGCTGCAGACCGGCGCGATCATCGCGGAGGGCACCTGCGCGGCCCTGAAGCAGGATGAGCGCGTCAAGGAAGCCTATCTGGGGCGCGGCTGACGAAAGCGGCAGCAGGCCGCTGTGCCGTGCGAACAAGTTTCCTGATTAGCCACATTGTTCAGCCAAGCGAAATCTCCCTCCCCTTCAAGGGGAGGGCCGGGGTGGGGATGGGGAATTTCGGCGTGTTGGTAGTA
>JAYTDE010000384.1:0-1580 GCA_043736195.1 Burkholderiales bacterium
AGCGTTACAAGGCGCGCCTGGTCCGCCGTGGCCACGCCGGCCGGCACCAACGCGCCAATCGCCGCGGCGTTGGCAGCGTGCCCGCCCTGCACGATGGCGCGCACGGTGGCGGCCAGTTCCTTGCGGTAGCGCAGCCGAAAGGTATCGGGCGGCACCAGTTGACGCCGCACCGCCACGTATTGCCGGCACGAGCGTTCATAGGCCCACAGGAACACGTCGCGCAGAAGCTCGACCCGGTTCTGTTCGTAGATGCCCAGCATCGCCTCGGTGTAGGCGTCCTGGGGTACATCGATGAAGGAAAGCGGTGCGAGATTGTGGCGAATGAACGGGATATTGGCCGCCAGGCGCGAGACGCGCTTGTTCACATCCTCGAAGGGCTGCAGGTAGGGGATGTGCACCATCAGGAAAAACGCCTGTTCGAACGGATCGATGATCTCCTCCGCCATCGTAAGCACGATGCCGAACAACTCGGCTAACTTTTGCGGAACCGCCAGCGGCAGGTACACGCTGCCGCCGATTTCCACCGCGCGCAAGCGCAAGGCGCCACTGGCCGATGGATCGGCCATCAAGCCGTCGGACAACAGGGCATGCAGAGCGATGACCGTCTCGCGCGTGATCGCGGCTTGCGCCGGGTCGCCGACCAGGAACTCGATGGCCGCCTTGTGATTCAGGATCATCTGGGTTTCCAGCGCGTCCTTGCCTGCGGCCGCCTCGCCGAACGCGACGAGACGCTCGGTATCGAGACGGCTGTAGGTATTGCCTTCCAGTCGCGACGACGCCCACGAAAGATCGACCGTGAGTCGCGCCAGGATGTCGCGTGCGAAGGTGCCCGCCGGCGCTTGCTGCGCCGGGGAGCGCCCCATGGTGTGCAACTGGCTGCGCAGCGCATCCGGCAGGTAATACGTGCGGTTGGGTTGATAGGCTTCGAGAAATTCGATTTGGTATGCAACCGGCTGACGCAACTGCCGCGGCTGACGCACCAGCGCACGCACCGCCGCGCCTTCCGGCGAGAGCGGCCCGTACGCTTCACCCAGCCCGTAGGCCAGCGTCGGTTGCCGCACCACCGGCGCGGCGGAGGTGGATGACGATGCCAACCGGTAGCGCAGCCCGCGGCCGGCACCTACCGTCTGAATACGCTGATGCGCGATGAGCGTGGCCAAGCGCCGCTGCAAGGTGCGCCGCGCCGTGCCGGGCGGCGCCTGACGCAGCAATTCTTCCAGGCCGAACCCGGCCTGGTAGCCGCTGAACCGGGCGGCCAATTGGTCGAACTCTTCGGGGGGAATGATCTTGGGCAAGTTTTTTTTGGCGCGAAAAGTAAATTACGTGCCATTATAAGCGTGTTATTTTGAATATTTATTGCTTTTATATGGCGCGCAACGGAAGGCAACGATCCGGCCTGATTGAAATGACCAACCTGGACCGGCCGGGCAGCCGCATGCAAGAATACCGCCTGACCAGAGCCGGCATCGCCATGCCGGCCGACCCTGACGCCAACAAAACCACACCATGATCGACCTGCCAGACGCGATGCATTCGCTGCAAAACGCCAGCGACCTGGACCTCTTGCGCCTCTACACCGC
>JAYTDE010000385.1:0-4788 GCA_043736195.1 Burkholderiales bacterium
TGACGGCATCAGTCCCGAACAGTTCGACTGGATTGGCGTCGACTGCATGATCGACACCCACAACGCCCTGGAGCTTGCGCTGGACGGGGAACGGCGCGGGCATGCCTTCTATGCGGATATCGCATCCACCACCGGGGACCCCGAGGTCAAGGCGATGGCCCGGGAGTTTGCCGCCGAAGAAGCGGAACACGTGGTCGAACTGGAAAAGTGGATCGGCCGCTATGCCCCACAACCGGGAAAACACCGCCTCGACCCCAATCCCAATAACGCCGGGATCAAGTGATTCGCACTTCGGGATAGCCCCCGTCTTATTCCATCCATCTTGAGAAAGAGATTACCCCCATGCCGAAACCCGAAAAACACGTCTTCGTCTGCGTCCAAAACCGCGGCCCCGGCCACCCGCGCGGCTCCTGCATGCAAAGCGGCGTCACCGAAGTCTGGGATGAATTCGCTTACGCTTTCCAGCAGCGCAATCTGAACGGCCGCTTCGGACTCAGCAACACCGGTTGCCTCGGCCCCTGCAACGGCCCGCATGTGCTGGTTTACCCCGAGGGCGTCATGTACGCAAAAGTCACCAAGGAAGATGTCGCGGCCATCGTCGATGAGCACCTGCTCGGCGGCAAGCCAGTGGAGCGCTTGCAGTTGCCCCCGGAAATCTGGTGAACGCCATACCCGGCATCGCCGAGGGCACGTTGCCGCCCGGCGTGGCCGACTGGCTGACGCAGGCGGTGGCGTCCTACCAAAACACCGAGCGTGCGGAATTCCTGCTGTGCACCGCGCAAGCGCTCGCGCCCGAGTGCCTGCCGGTGTATTTCGCCCTGTACAAGTTCTACTTCTACAAACGCATGCTGCCGCAGGCAGAGGAAGTCGCGCTGCACGCGCTCGAAATCGCCGCGCGCCAAGGCGGGTTCGCCCCGGACTGGACCCAGCTCGATGCCCATTCAGCCGATTGGCGCCGCGTCGATGCGCCGCAGCACTTCTATCTCTTCACCCTCAAGGCGCTCGCATTCATTCTCCTGCGGCTGGGGCGCAGCGAAGACAGTCACGCCCTCCTCGCCAAGTTGCAGGAGCTGGACCCGCTTGACACAGTGGGGTGGTCGGTCATTCTGGATCTGGATGTGGCGACCTCGCGCAATGTGGCGGCGAACTGATAGCTCCCCGCTATCCACGCGCCTTTTAGGAAAGCGCTGAATAAGCCGAAAATGCCGTCATTGCGACCGCGAGCACCCTGAAGGGCATAAACACCCTGAAGGGCATAAACCCCGCGCGGCGGGAAGCAATCAAGAGGGTTGATTTGGCGCTGGTTTCCGGATTGCCGCGTCCCGCCACGGCAGTGGCCCTGCGGCTAAAGGCGCTCCTCACAATGACAGCTTTTGCAGAGGTTCCTTATTCAATTTCCAGATTGAAAATCTCTTTGGAATACAGGTTTCATCAGAAACTCCGGGTGGATGCTGTCCCTTTTTATAGCATGGATCAATTCTTGCTTAATCAATAACCATGGCGAAACTGTTTTCGTATTTCAAATCAATAAACAGTTCAATGGGGGTTGGAAATATGGGCGCGAATACAGGGCGTGAGACAGGCATCGGGCTCACAACAATCTATGAAATCAGCAAGATACTGAGTTCATCCCTCGACCTGAACAAAACGGCGCGGGAAGTGCTCGGCGTGCTTTCCTCGCATCTCGGAATGCGGCGGGGCATGGTCAGTTTGGTGCAGCCATCTGGCGATCTGCACGTTGTTGAGGCAACCGGCATGTCGGCCGAGGCAGCAAGCCGGGGGCGTTTCCGCAAGGGCGAGGGTATTACGGGCAAGATTCTGGGAACCGGCGTGCCCATGGTGGTGCCGGATGTGGCGAAGGAGCCGCTTTTCCTCAATCGAACCGAGTCGCGCAGCCTGGCGGAAGGGCGTGTCGTTGCCTTTATCGGCGTGCCGATCAAGGTCGGGCGGGAAACCGTTGGCGTACTGAGCGTCGATCGTGAAATGGACGGCAAGCCGGCTAATTTCGACGCCGATGTGCGCTTTCTGTCCATGGTGGCGAATCTCATCGGCCAGACTACCCGCTTGCACAACAACGTGGCCGCCGAGCGCGAGGAGTTGTTGCAACGCCAGCATCGCCTGCAGAAAGAATTACATGGCAAGTACAGCCTGGATAACGTCATCGGCCACAGCAAGCGTATGCAGGATGTGTTCGCCGAAGTGCACCAGGCGGCGCCAGGCAAGTCGACCGTGCTGCTGCGCGGCGAAAGTGGTACCGGCAAGGAAGTCATCGCCCGCTCGGTTCACTATCTGAGTCCGCGCAAGGACGGCCCGTTCATCAAGGTGAATTGTGCTGCGCTGTCCGAAGCGCTGCTTGAGTCCGAATTGTTCGGCCACGAAAAGGGCTCGTTCACCGGCGCGACCCAGGAACGCAAAGGCCGCTTTGAAATGGCTCAGGGCGGCACCCTGTTTCTGGATGAGATCGGAGAAATCTCGCCGATGTTTCAAACCAAGTTGCTACGTGTGCTGCAGGAGCGGGAATTCGAGCGTGTGGGCGGAAACAAGACAATCAAGGTGGATGTGCGCCTGATCGCGGCCACTAACCGCAATATGGAAGAGGATGTGGCCAAGGGCACGTTCCGTGCCGACCTCTACTACCGCGTCAACGTGGTGAGTATCTTTCTCCCCCCGCTGCGCGAACGGCGCGAAGATATTCCGCCACTCATCGAGCATTTCCTGGACAAGTTCAACAAGGACAACGACCGCAAGCTTTCCATTACGCCGGCAGCACTGGCGGTGATGTTCAAGTGCAACTGGCCGGGCAATGTGCGCGAATTGGAGAATTGCGTCGAACGTACCGCGACGATGACACGGACGAATACGATCCAGGATGTGGATTTGCCGTGTCAGCAAAATAAATGTTTTTCGCAGGCGCTCCTGCACTATGGTCAGGCGCAGCATGTGATACCGATTGCGCTGGCTGTTCCAGTTCCCGTTGTTGGCTTGCCGCACACCTCCGCCAGCGATTTTGACGAAGCCAGTGCAGGCGTCGAACCGGCGCTCATGAGCGAGCGCGAGCGTTTGGTGTGGGCCATGGAACAGTGCGGATGGGTGCAGGCAAAAGCCGCGCGTCTGCTGAATCTGACGCCGCGCCAGATTGGTTACGCACTGTCGCGATACAACATCGAAGTCAAACGTCTTTAAGCCCTGTTCGCGGTTGTCCATGAAGACAGCCGCGACCCCCGTTATCTGCTTTTCCCCGCTGTAGCCTTCCCGACAATTCCCTTCCCCGGCAATCTCTGTTTGTAGTAACTGCGACAAACGCTTGGCTGCGCTAAGTACTTCAATTCTAAGACATTTATTAAGATTACATGAATGGCACGCTTGTTGCTAAATACTCATGCATGAAGGCATTTGCGGGCGGTCGGTTCCATGATCGCCACGGGTTGAAGTTGAAGCGAACAGGAGCCAAGCATGGACAATCAAGCAAGTGTGGCGAACGCAGGAAGCGATCAGAGCCAGCATCTGGATCAGATACTGCAACAGGCGGCGGATCATAAAGGCTGCGGCACGTCCAGCGAGGGCGGGAAAGCCAGTTGCGGCTCATCCACTGCGCCGGAAGACATGGATCCGGCGGTGTGGGAAAAGGTGAAAAACCATCCTTGTTATAGCGAGGAGGCGCATCACCATTACGCGCGCATGCACGTGGCCGTGGCGCCGGCGTGCAATATCCAGTGCAACTATTGCAATCGCAAATACGACTGCGCCAACGAAAGCCGTCCCGGTGTGGTGAGCGAGAAGCTGACCCCGGAACAGGCATCCAAAAAAGTGTTGGCCGTGGCCTCCACCATTCCGCAAATGACGGTGCTGGGCATCGCCGGTCCTGGCGACCCCCTGGCAAACCCGGAAAAAACCTTCAAAACCTTCGACCTGATATTCAACGCCGCGCCCGATATAAAGTTGTGCCTTTCAACCAATGGTTTGACGTTGCCGGATCATGTCGAGACCATCAAGAAGTACAACGTCGACCACGTGACCATCACCATCAACATGGTCGATCCGGAAATCGGGCAACACATTTATCCGTGGATTTTCTGGAAGAACAAGCGCGTCACGGGAATTGAAGCCGCCCGGATATTGACGGAACGGCAGATGCTGGGGCTGGAGATGCTGACCGCGGCCGGCATTCTGTGCAAAGTGAATTCGGTGATGATCCCCGGCATCAACGACAAACATCTGGTCGAGGTGAACCGTGCGGTCAAATCGCGCGGCGCCTTCCTGCACAACATCATGCCGCTCATTTCCGCGCCGGAGCATGGCACGGTGTTTGGCTTGAATGGCCAGCGCGGCCCCACGGCGCAAGAGTTGAAAGCACTGCAAGACAGTTGCGAGGGCGAGATGAACATGATGCGGCATTGCCGTCAATGCCGCGCCGATGCAGTGGGCTTGCTGGGCGAAGATCGCTCGTCCGAGTTCAGCACTGAAAAAGTCATGGAAATGGATATTCAGTACGACGCTGATGGCCGCAAGGCCTATCAGGAAAAAGTGGAAGTGGAACGCCAGGCGACCGTAATGGCCAAGAGAGCCGAGATGGCCGATCTGCAGGCCGAATTCAGCGACCTGAAGATTCTGATCGCCGTCGCGACCAAAGGCCACGGCCGGGTCAACGAACACTTTGGTCATGCCCAGGAATTCCAGATTTACGAACTTAGCACCAAGGGTTCGAAGTTCGTGGGCCATCGCCGCGTCGATCTTTACTGCCAGGGCGGTTATGGCGAGGAAGACACCTTGCCGACCGTGATCCGCGCC
>JAYTDE010000386.1:0-1923 GCA_043736195.1 Burkholderiales bacterium
CGCGATACCGATACGCAACTAAAAGCGCGCGACCTGCTTGATGCCGCTCTTAATCCCGACAAGAAAAAGCCCAATCCGGAAGACCGCGACGAGCCCTACACAGTGGCGCTCAACCTGCTGTCGAATTCGCCCAAGTGGTTGACCAGCCTGCGCGCCCTGCCGTTGTACCTGGGCCTGGACCTGCGCGGCGGCGTGCATTTCCTCTATCAGGTCGACATGAAGGCGGCGCTGACCAAGCGCCTCGATGCCTTGACCGGCGACCTGCGCACCCTGTTGCGCGACAAGAACGTGCGCCACAACGGCATCGACCGCCAGTCCGGCGCGATCACCATCAAGTTTCGCGACGAGGCCACGCGCACCCGCGCCAAGGCGGCGATCACCGACGCGATCGCCGATCTGGCCCTGCTTGAAGGCAACGACGGCGCCGACCTGAAGCTCACCGCCACCATCAAGCCGGAAGCCGAACGCCGCGTGCAGGAAAGCGCGCTCCGGCAAAACATCACCACTTTCAACAATCGCGTCAATGCCCTGGGCGTGGCCGAGCCGGTAATCCAGCAGCAGGGCGCCGACCGCATCGTGGTGCAGCTGCCCGGAGTGCAGGATCCGGCCCAGGTCAAGGCCATCCTGGGCCGCACCGCGTCACTGGAATTGCGCATGGTGTGCGAATCGCCGGAGGAAAGCGCGACCTATGCTTCCGGCCAGATCCCCTTCGGCTGCGAGAAATATGCAGAACGCGGCGGCGTGCCGATCCTGGTGCGCAAGCAGGTGCAATTGACCGGCGACCGCCTGACCGACGCCCAGCCCGGCTTCGACAACCAGACCCAGGAAGCCGCCGTGCACTTAGCGCTCGATTCCCAGGGCGCGCGCATCTTCAAGGACTTGACGCGCGACAACGTCGGCAAGCGCATGGCCATCCTGTTAGTCGAAAAGGGCCGTGGCGAGGTGGTTACCGCCCCGGTCATCCGTACCGAAATCGGTGGCGGGCGGGTGCAGATCAGCGGCCGCATGACCAGCCAGGAAGCCAGCGACGTGGCCCTGCTGCTGCGCTCCGGCGCACTGGCCGCGCCGATGGAAATCATCGAGGAGCGCACCATCGGCCCCAGCCTGGGCGCAGACAACATCGCCAAGGGCTTTCGCTCGACCATGTACGGGTTTGCCGCGATCGCCGTATTCATGATCGCCTACTACACGCTCTTCGGCCTGATCTCGGTGATCGCGCTGGCCGCCAACCTGTTGTTCCTGATCGCGCTCTTGTCCCTATTGCAGGCCACCCTCACGCTGCCAGGCATCGCCGCGATCGCCTTGACCCTGGGCATGGCGATCGACGCCAACGTCTTGATCAACGAACGCATTCGTGAAGAGCTGCGCGCCGGCGCCTCGCCGCAAATGGCGATCACCACCGGCTACGAGCGGGCCTTCGGCACCATTCTCGATTCCAACGTGACCACGCTCATCGCCGGCCTGGCCTTGCTGATCTTCGGCTCCGGCGCCATCCGCGGCTTCGCGGTGGTGCATTGCCTGGGCATCCTGACCTCGATATTTTCCTCGGTGGTGGTGTCGCGCGGCCTGGTCAACTTAGTCTACGGTTCGCGCAAGAAGCTCAACCACGTGTCGATCGGCGAAGTGTGGCGTCCGCCCGCGGGCGAGGCCAAGCCGCCGGTCACCCAGGCCTGATCCCGCGCCCGCCACAACCCCTTATCGGAGCAGCACATGGAATTCTTCCGCATCCGGCGCGACATCCCGTTCATGAAGCACGCGCTGCTGTTCAACGTGATCTCGTTTGTCACCTTCGTCCTGGCGGTGGTGTTCCTGGTCATGCGCGGCCTCAACTTCTCGATCGAATTCACCGGCGGCCTGGTGATCGAGGCGCGCTACGAGCAGGCGGCCAATCTGGAAGGTGTGCGCACAGCGCTGGATCGCAAC
>JAYTDE010000387.1:0-6236 GCA_043736195.1 Burkholderiales bacterium
ACCGGGAAGCGCTTGCACAGTGCTCCAACCTTTTCGCGCACGCGCGCGAGATTGGCTTCGTCCTGCGGCGCATCGAGCACTTCAACCATCAGGTGCGCGACTGCCACCGCCTCGTTTTCACCGAAACCGCGGGTGGTCATGGCCGGACTGCCGATGCGGATGCCGGAGGTGACCATCGGCTTTTCCGGGTCATTGGGAATGGCGTTCTTGTTGACCGTGATGTGCGCCAGATCGAGTGCGATTTCGGCAGCCTTGCCGCTGACCTTCTTGGCCCGCAGGTCAAGCAGGAACACGTGCGATTCGGTGCGCCCGGAGACTACCCGCATGCCGCGGCCAACCAGGGCCCTTGCCATCGCGTCGGCGTTCTTCAGCACCTGTTGCTGGTAGGTCTTGAATTCCGGCCTGAGCGCCTCGCCGAAGGCTACCGCCTTGGCCGCGATCGCGTGCATCAGCGGCCCCCCCTGGATGCCCGGGAAGATCGCCGAGTTGATTTTCTTCGCGTATTCCGACTTCATCAGGATCAGGCCGCCGCGCGGGCCGCGCAGGGTTTTGTGGGTGGTGGTGGTGACGAAATCCGCGTGCGGCACCGGATTCGGGTACACCCCGGCGGCGATCAGCCCGGCGTAGTGCGCCATGTCGACCATGAAATAAGCACCGACGGCCTTGCAGACGCGCGCGAAACGCTCGAAATCGATGCGCAAGGCATAGGCGGACGCACCGGCGATGATCAATTTTGGTTTGTGTTCGCGCGCCAACGCCTCCATGCGCTCGTAGTCGATTTCCTCTTGCGCGTTGAGCCCGTAGGACACCACCTTGAACCATTTGCCGCTCATGTTGAGCGGCATGCCGTGGGTCAGGTGCCCACCTTCGGCCAGCGACAGGCCCATGATGGTGTCGCCGGGTTCGAGCATGGCGAAGAAAACGCCCTGGTTGGCCTGCGAGCCGGAATTCGGCTGCACATTGGCGGCTTCGGCGCCAAACAGCTTGCGCGCACGTTCGAGCGCCAGGGTTTCGGCCATGTCGACGAATTCACAGCCGCCGTAATAGCGGCGGCCCGGATACCCTTCGGCATACTTGTTGGTCAATTGCGAACCCTGGGCCGCCATCACCGCGGGGGACGCGTAGTTCTCGGAGGCGATCAGCTCGATGTGATCTTCCTGGCGCCGGTTTTCCAGCGCGATCGCGGCATAAAGTTCGGGGTCTGCGGTTTCGAGGCGGTGCGAAAAACTGAACATGGCGGGGTGTGGTTTTGGTTGAAGGGTCGATGCGGTGACGGCCGCGGCAGCGCATGCATATGCGCAGACAGCCGCGAAGCACGAGCAACTACAGATTGTAGCAGCGGAGACGCCGACAGGGCTGAGGTCAGTGCCATACCCCCTACATCTTGTGTGGCCAACGCGACTGGCTCAAACCGGATCGTCCACCGCGCCCGCCAGATGTGCGACTTCGCCCCAGGCACCCAGGCGCCAGCGGCCGGCATCGATTTCGATGCGATTGATGCCGGCGTTGGCCAGCACCCAGGCGCGTGGCGCTCTATCATCGATGCCCTCGGCGATGCGGTATGCCGCATCCAGCACCCCGCCATGGGTCACCACGATCACCTGCTTTTGGCCGCGCCCGGCGATTGATTCAAGGGCTGCCTTCACGCGCATGCGCAGGCCGACCAGACTTTCGCCACCCGGAATCACGAAATCCGGGTCGCGCGCCCTCCAGCTGGCATATGCAGCCGGAAAGGAGTGCTTTATCTGATCGGTTGTCAGGCCCTCGAATACGCCGAACGCACGCTCGCGCAGCGCCGATGACGCTTCCACCGCAAGCCCCAGGCGCCGGCCCAATGGCGCCGCGGTGCGCATGGTGCGACCCAGATCGCTGCTAACCAGCGCGTCCGCAGCCACATTCGACAAATGCGCAGCCAGCGCGGCAGCCTGCGCAAGTCCGGCCGGCGAAAGCTCGCTTTCGTGCTGCCCCTGGATTCGCTGCGCGCGGTTCCACTCGGTTTCACCGTGCCGGATCAAAAGAAAATGGGTCACAAGAATCAGGCTTTCATGAAGGTCGTCCAGCTTGCCGGAATTGCGCTGACCGTGGGATTGGTCGTGCGTGTGCGAAACTGCGCCTGGCGAACTCAAAGCCGCTTGCGGTTGCAGCGCTGCCTGATCAGAATCAGCGTTTTGGCACACAATTTAGCGTTTGCGTTCCTGTCGGCGGACTGATCGGGCAATTCGACAAGCTCGAAAGTTTGGCCGAAATCCCCGACACCGCACTGCCCTGTGAGATTGGCGGAGCGGCAAGCATCGGAAACTTTACAACCAAAACAGAGTGCGAAGGCCTTCGATTCCCGGACACCATGGACAATCGGACCATTTTTTCCAAGACCGGCAAAGGTTCTCTGGAAATCTCCAAGAAAAGCCTCAAGCTTTCCAGTGACGAGCGGCAAGCGCTGATCCTGGTAGACGGCAAGTCATCGCTCGGGCAACTTGAGGAAAAGCTCAACCGCGTGCCGCCAGTGAAGCTGCGCGCCATTTTTGAACAATTGTTGGCATTCGACCTGATTCGCGAATTCATCACCAAGGGCGGGCCGGACTCGGTGATGGCGGTACCGGGGTCGGCGGCAGCGGCGATGCGCGTGATGGAAATCACCGAAGACGATCTGGATTTCACCGCCTTCGCCGCAGTAGTCAAAAACAACCCCGTCCAGGAAACGTCAGCGCAGCGCCAGGCGGCCGAGGCTGCGGCGAAGCAGGCAGGCGAAGCGGCGGAACGCAAGGCGCGTGACGACGCTGCCCGCAAGGGCCAGGAGGAGGCTCTGCTGCGCGAACGCGCACGTCTAGCCGAAGAAACCAAACGCAAGGGGCTTGAAGAAGCGGCCCGCAAGGCTGCGGACGAAGCCGCTCGCCTGGCCCGCGAAGCCGCCGAGCGCAAGGCACGCGAAGAGGCCGCCCAAAAGGCGCAGGACGAAGCCGCCCGCCTGGCCCGCGAAGCCGCCGAGCGCAAGGTTAGCGGAGAGGCCGCCCAGGCGGCCCGCGAAGAAGCTGCCCACAAGGCACGGGAGGTAGTCGCTCGTGCAACCCAGGCGGAAGCCGAGCGCAAAGCGCGTGAGGAAGCCGAGCGCAAGACGCGCGAGCAAGCGGAACGCGAGGCACGCGCGAACGCCGAGGCGCGCGAACGTGCTCGCCAGGAAGAGGAATCCGTGCGGCGCGAAATCGCTGCGCGCCAGGCCGCCGAGGAGGCGCAGCGCAAGCACCGCGAAGATGCCGAACGGCGCCGAGTTGAAGCGGCTGCCGAACAGGAGCGTGCGCTTCAGGAGGAACAACAGCGGCTTGCCACCCAGCTAATTGAAGAGCAACGACGTGCCGAAGAGGAAGCGGCGCGCTACACCGCCGCACTGACCCCGCATCTGGAAGCCGCGGCTGCGCCCGTGGAGCCGGTAAACGGGCCGGCGCCGATGGGGGCTTTCGCCAACCTGTCCGCGCTGGAAGCAAACGCGCCTGATGCGGTCGTCAGCGGCAGCGCGGCGCCAGCGCCGCAGATCGAAAGCGCCAACGCCCGGGGCACCGGCGAAAAGCAGTCGCGCAAGCAGGATGAAAAGGCGGCAAAGGAGCGCGCCAAACAGGAAGCACGGGCCCGCAAGGAGGCCGAGAAGGAAGCCCGAAAACTTGCGCGCGAGGATGCGGCCGGCAGCCCGCGCGGCAGGAGTATCGGCGCCGGCAAGATGATAGGCGCGATTTTGCTGCTGGTGATCGGTGCCGCGGTCGCCTACGTTTTCAGCTTGTCCGCCGACAAGCCGGCGATCGAGAAAATGTTGTCGGCGCGTTTCGGAACGCAAGTCACGGTGGGCGAAGCCAGGTTCACCCCGTTCCCGGCGGAACTGCGCCTGGCCAACGTCGCCATCGGCGACATCAAGCTGCCGCTCCTGGTGGCCAGTGCCGATCCGGTCTCGCTGGCCTCGAACGACAAGGTCTGGCGCAATGTCGATATCACCGGTATGGACTTGAGTCCGGCGCAGGTGGAACGGCTCGCGGCGCTCGCAAGCACCGAGACGAACCGCGCGACCGCCATAGGCTTCACGCTGCAGCGGGTACGCGTACTCGGGGTCAACATCAGCGGCACGCCGGTGGCGCTACCGAAGTTCGATGCCACCTTGCTGCTGGGCCAAACCGGCGCTCTCAAGCAGGCCACCCTGGCCCTGCCCGATGGACGCGCACAGGTGTTGCTGGCACCGGATGAAAAAGGCTGGCTGGTGGATATAGAGTCACGTGGCGTCGTCTGGCCGCTTGGTCCGAAGGTCGCCTGGGAGAGCCTGCGCGCCAAAGGCGTTGCGACGCGTGCGGGAATCAAGTTCGACGACATCGCGCTAACGGTGGGCAGCGGCGGCGTGCGCGCCACCGGCGAGCTGACCTGGAGCGCGGGATGGAAGTACACCGGCACCATCGAGATCAACAGCATCGACGCCGAGACGATCGGCAGCGCGATCTATGCGGCGACGCCGGTCGCAGGCCCGGTCGAGAGCAAACTTGAGGTCTCGATGGCGGCGCCAACGCTGCCAAGACTGTTCGAGGCGCCCCAGCTCGACGGCAGTTTCGTCATGAGCAAGGCGGTGTTCAAGACC
Source organism: Burkholderiales bacterium (assembly GCA_043736195.1). GTDB lineage: Bacteria > Pseudomonadota > Gammaproteobacteria > Burkholderiales > JAEUOS01 > JAEUOS01. Next base: position 4,607 of record JAYTDE010000387.1, read on the forward strand.
GTCGATTTCGCGCGCCTGTTGCAAGGCGGCGATCCGGGAGGGGGGCAGACGCGGCTGCCGGAGCTGACCGGCAACCTGTCGGCCAGCGCCGGGCGCCTGCAATTGCGACAACTGCGGGGCAGTTCCGGCTTGCTCAGCATCGCAGGCGGGCTTGATGTGCTACCCGACAATAGTCTCAGCGGCACGGCCAGCGTCGAACTGGGCGCATCAGGCTCGCGTGGCAGGGCCAATCTGAAGGTGACGGGCACGGTAGCCGACCCGCGGTTTAGCAGGTAGGCGGCATCCGGCACAAAAAAACCGCGGCCCGTCAGGGGCGCGGTTTTTGTTCCAGGCTTTTATTCGGACGCCCGCAGGCGCCGGCCAAACCGGCCCAGGGCGACGGCCGGGCTTCTGACCTAAAGCCTGCGCTCGGCCGATGAGGGCAGGAACGACGAGTTGAAAATACCGTCCGGACTGACCTGGTTCTTGATGCCGAAGGCGCCCACCACGCGATCGATGGTGTTGTCGAAGCGCACCTTGTTGATGCCGCCCAGACCATCGCGGCGCGTAACCGGCGTGTCGACGAACTCGATGGCCATCTTGAGCCGCCTCAGTTCGATGGCCTCGGCGATCAACGGATCGCGCTGCTTGACAAAGGCGATCGAAGCGTCCGGATTGGCGATCACATCCTTGATCGCACGCGTGATGGCGCGCAGGAAGCCGCGCACCGCGGCCGGATTCTCGGCCAGGAAGCGCGGAGTGGCGATGACCGCGTTGCCATACAGCTCGGCGCCGTAGTCGTTGTACTTGAACATCACGATGTCTTCTTCCTTGACCCCGCGCGCGACCAGCCCGAGATAGCTGGTGAAGGTGAAGCCGGTGATCGCATCGACGTCGCCTCGCTGCAACATGGTTTCGCGCAAAGGCGGATCCATGGTTTTCCATTGCACCTTCGCCAGGTCGAGGTTGTTGGCGCGCGCGAGTACCGGAAAAGCCTTGCGGCCGGCGTCGAACACCGGCGCGCCAAGGGTCTTGCCGGCCAGATCGGCCGGCGACTTGATCCCGCTTTTCTTGAGCGCAAGCACCGCCGAAGGCGTCGACTCGTAGACCATGTAGATCGCCTGCGGCTTGGTCGCCGCGCCTGGGTTGTTGCCGATGAATTCGATCAGCGCGGAGATGTCGGCGAAACCCATGTCATAGGCGCCAGTGGCCACGCGCGTGACGGCCGCGCCGGAGCCCGCGCCGGCATCGATGGTCACATCGAGCTTTTCCTGCTTGAAGTAGCCCTTGCTTTGGGCCGCGAGAAACAGCGCCGACGGCCCCTCGAAGCGCCAGTCGAGGGTGAACTTGATTTTGGTTTCCTGCGCCGCTACCGGCAAGGTGGCGGTGCACGCGAGGAGCGCGCCCGCCAGCAAACGGACGAGTTTGTGATTCATGACTGTCTCCGGGGGAAAAGTTGGATGCGGATGCGGCGCTGGAGTGTACCAAACCGCGACTGCCGTACACTGCACGGATAAACCCCTATGCCGGGTGGCGCGGCGATGTGGATGCACACTTGGTCAACTTTGAAAAAACCGCAAAAACAGGGTAAATTTCGTCACCCAGTCACAAAAATTAACAAAACCGCGCAATCCTGCGGATGTGCCACACT